>JAIYBI010000145.1 GCA_027488595.1 Opitutaceae bacterium
ACCCGCGCCGGAGGAAATCGCGTCCATGCCGGGGCAGTTTCGGCTGAACATCGCGGATCTCGTGAAGGAGTGTCGTGCGCTTTGGAAACTTGGGGTGAAGGCGGTGGCGCTTTTCCCCAAGCTCGATGCGAAACTCAAAGATGCCGAGGGCACCGAGGAGTTGAACGAGAACGGCCTCATTTTGCGCGCGGTGAAAGCGGTGAAGAAGGCGCTGCCCGAGTTGGTGGTAATCACCGACGTGGCGCTCGATCCCTACACCTCGCACGGCCATGACGGGGTTTTGAACGCGCCGGGCACCGATGTAGACAACGACCGCACGGTCGCACGGCTCGCCGCGATGGCGGTGCGGCAGGCGCGGGCGGGTGTGGATTTCGTGGCGCCGAGTGACATGATGGACGGCCGCGTGGGCGCGATCCGTGCCGCGCTGGATGCGGCGGGGTTCACGGAAACGGGAATCGTGGCGTATTCGGTAAAGTTTAACTCGGCTTACTACGGGCCGTTTCGCGACGCGGTCGGCAGCGCGCAGGCGGCGGGCACGAAGCTGCTTAGCAAGGCGACCTATCAACTCAACCCCGCCAACCGGCGCGAGGCGCTGGCCGAGGCGGTGCTGGATGCGGCGGAAGGTGCGGACATTCTCATGGTGAAGCCGGCGGGTGCGTATCTGGACATCATACGCGATGTGCGTGAACGCTCCGGCAAGCCACTGGCGGCGTATCAGGTATCGGGCGAGTATGCGCAGATTCACGCGGCGGCCCGGTTGGGCTGGCTGGATCTTGCGCGCACGCGGCACGAGTCGTTGATCGCGATTAAACGAGCAGGCGCGGATTTGATTCTAACCTATTTCGCCAAAGACGAGGCCAAGGCGCTGTGGCGCTGATCCAATCGGAGCTGCGGACGCGGTTTTGGCTGCGTGAAGCGTGAACTTCGCTTGCAAAGCGGCTGTGGCGTAGAGTGGCGTGCGAGGCAAAGGGGCACAAAAAAGCCCGACCGATCAGGCCGGGCTGGAGTGCGCAGGATTTTAAACTCAGCGCTTTTTGGCCTTGGCTGCGGGCTTAGCCGGGGACTTCGCCGCGGCTTTGGCAGGAGCTTTGGCTGTGGGCTTGGCGACGGGCTTGGCGGGCTTCTTAGCGGAAGACTTGGACTTGGATTTGGCGCGCGGCTTGTCGTCGTCCTCGTCGTCTGAGTCGTCGTCGTCTTTCTCTTCTTTTTCCTCATCCTCGTCGTCGTCGTCGCCCTTTGGCTTGTCGTCGTCGTCGCCATCGGCTTCATCTTCGTCCCACTTGAGGGATTGGTCGCCCTTCAGTGCAGCCTCACCTTCTTCGTCGAGGTCGGGGAGGTCGGCGTCTTCGATACCTTCTTCCTCGCCGCCCGCGGGAGCCTCGCCTTCCTCGGCGTCCTCATCGAAACCGGCTGGGGTGTAGTCGAGGATGGCGCAGAGCTCGTCGAAGGAGTGGACGGCTTTGCCCTCGATGAAGCTGGCGTTTTGATCTTCGCGAAGCTCGTCCTCAACCTCATCCACGGTGAGTTTGGATTCGAACTTGAAGACGTCGTTGAGCAGCTTGACGCGGCACTTGGTGAGGTGGTCGAGCAAGTCGGCGTAGGGGCCGTTCTCGTCGTCCACGATGTCGGCGAGCGCGAAGAGTTTCTCCTCGGAGTCAAAAAAGGAGTCCTTCACCCGCTTCAGGCGGATGCGGCCCGAACCCACTTCTTTTTCGATGCGGAAAGGGATGAAGGCGGCGTCGAAAAGATCCTGATTAAAGCCGTAGTCGCGCAAAGGCTCGACGAGGTCTACGAGATGCGAAGTCTGACGCGGATCAATGATGCTCAGCCCGTCGGTGTCCCAGCGCACGGGGTCGGATACTTCATCAACCCACCAGTTGTGGTCTTCACCGAGACGAACGATACACCAGTCGAGTATAGCAGAGGAGTTGGCCATGATTGATTAGGAAAGGAAGGGGGATTCGTCGGAGCCATGCCGAGGGTCGGGAGCGAGTCAAACCGCGAAACTTAACTTTTTTGTGAAGTGGGCGGGACGGCATTTCAGCCTGTTTCGGCAAAGGGAAAAGGCGCGCAGCGTTAGGGCCTTGCGGTAGTTGCCAAGCTCAAAAACACGACCCGTCAACGATGGGATGCATTCGACGGTGAACACCGTTTCTGCGGGGAACGGCCCACACTTGCGTTTTGAAGTCTGGAACCAAATCTGAGGCGTTTAATGAGCCTACTTTATAAGCACACCGCCCGCCGCGCCTTGTTTCAGATGGATGCGGAGCATGCCCACGAACTCGGCGTCAACGCCCTCGCCTTGCTTGGCCGCCTCTCGCCCCTTTGCCGGGCCTTGGAGGCGTTCAACAGCCTCGCACCGGGCTGGCACCGGCCGGTGGAGGCCTTTGGCTTAAAGTTTCCCAACGCGATCGGCATGGCGGCCGGCTTCGATAAAAACGCCCGCGCCTGGCCGGCGGCGGCGGCGCTGGGCTTCGGCCACGTGGAGATCGGCACGGTCACCGCGCTGGCGCAGCCGGGTAATCCGCAGCCGCGTTTGTTTCGTTATCCTGAGGAAGAGGCAGTCATCAACCGCATGGGTTTTAACAACGAAGGCAGTGAGGCGGTGGCAGCGCGGCTGGCAACCCAGCCTGGCGTCGGGCACCGGCGCATTCCTCTCGGGATCAACATCGGCAAGTCCAAGGTCACGCCGAACGAGGCTGCGACGCAGGATTACCTCACGAGCTTCGGCCGGCTGGCGGATTTCGCCGACTACGTGGTGGTAAATGTGTCCAGTCCCAACACGCCGGGACTGCGCGCGCTCCAGGATGAAAAACCACTTCGCGAACTGCTCGGTGCGCTCAGCGCCGCGAACAAGGCGCGCATCGTGCCGAAACAGGCGGAAGCCAAGGGACGCAAACCGCTGCTGCTGAAAATCGCGCCGGATTTAAACTGGGCGCAAATTGACGCCGCGCTTGGTGTGATCGCCGAGTTCGGGCTGGATGGTATCATTGCCACGAATACCACCCTGGCGCGGCCGGGCTCCTTTGCCGATGTCGGACAGGCCGGTGGCCTGAGCGGCAAGCCGCTGCGCCGTCGCTCGACCGAGATTGTGAACTACATCTCGCGCGCCACCGGCGGACGACTGCCGATCATCGCCGCCGGCGGAGTGCACGATGCGGAGAGCGCGGGCGAGAAACTGGATGCCGGCGCGACGTTGGTGCAGGTCTACACGGCGATGATCTACGAAGGTCCGTTTTTCGCGGCGGCGCTGGCGCGGGCGCTGGCGGAGAGGCAGAGAATGGACGTGAGCGTGGGCGGGTAAAAGGGAGGACCGGCTGACGAGGTTGTTCGCAGCGGAACAAACCGGCTCCGCTCCGTGCGCTCAGATGGACCAGTTGAAAGCCTCGAGCTCGTTTTGGGTGCGGCATTCGACGGCGGCTTCCTTCTTGCGGCGGGAGCGCACGACGAGGTTCTCGTTTTTGTAGTAGGCGATGCTGTTTTCCGGGATGGACTCGAGCAGCCAGACGTTGGCGCCAATGATGGAGTGGGCGCCGATCTTGGTGTCGCCGCCGAGGATGGTGGCGTGCGCGTAGATCGTAACGTGGTCACCGATGTCGGGGTGGCGTTTCACGCCCTTGATGGGGACGCCGTTGTTATCCACCTCGAAGGATTTCGCCCCGAGAGTAACGCCTTGATAGATTTTAACGTGGCAGCCGATGCGGGCGGTCTCGCCGACGACGACACCGGTGCAGTGATCAATGAAGAAGTGCTCGCCGATGGTGGCGCCGGGATGGAGATCGGTGCCGGTGCGCTCGTGAGCGTATTCGGTGATCATGCGGGGCAGGAGCGGCACCTTGAGCTTGTGGAGTTCGTGGGCAAAGCGTTGGAGCGAGATCGCCAGCACGCAGGGGTAGGCGAGGATGATTTCCTCGGTGCTGCGGGCGGCGGGGTCGCCGGTGTAGGCGGCGTGCACATCGGTCTGCACGACGCGGCGTAGATCCGGTAGTTTCTGGAGAAGAAGGTCGGCGACCTCGCGTGCGCGATCCGCCGGGGACGGTTCGCGGGCGAATTGAAGGCATTTTTCCAAATTCGTGCGCAGGGCGGTATGAAACGCCTCCAGACGGCGGCGAGTGAGACCGGGCACGGCGTCGCGGGTGAGGGGAGTGGCCTCGAAGAAGCCAGGGAAGAGCAAATGCATGCATTCGGCGGCGAGCTGATTGACCGAGACCTCGGAGGGGAGGTTGCTGCCGTCGAAGTGATTAATGCCGCCCTCGGATTCGTAAGAGTGGAGCAGGGCTTGCAGGGTGGCTTCGAAGTTCATGGCGGGCGATGGCGCACCTTCCGGTCGGGCGTGCGGCGGGTCAAAACTGATTTTCGAGTAAGTTGATTTTGGGGCTTTACAGGGGGAGGCGCGTTTGTCTTCGTCCGCCTTCCCTTCAGTTAGCAATGCTCGGGTGGTGGAATTGGTAGACACACACGTTTGAGGGGCGTGTGCCGAAAGGCGTAAGGGTTCGAGTCCCTTCCCGAGCACCACTTTAAAACCCCTGCGCAACCACAGCGCGTTTTGTGGCTTATGGATTTATCTGGTTATCTCATCCGGGGTGGAATGCGACTTTCGTAGCGAAATGGCGAGCACGTCGAATCTCCCGCGTCTTCGTAAATTTGGGTTGGGGGTGCGATAGATTACAATGGCGGGCGGATAAAAAAGCGGTGTTTCGCAGATCTGGAACGTGACGAATCGCGGCCTTCCAAAGTGCGGGCTGGCGGGCGGGCGGAGTATCGTCTGGCCTTGGGGGATGACGAAATGGGTATGTGTTTACTGTGCGAGCAGCACGCGACTGGCGGCGAAGTATTACGCGGCCGGCGATGAGATCGGTCGCGGCCTAGGCGAGCGCGGCTGGGGGCTGATCTACGGCGGCGGCAAGGCGGGCGTGATGGGCTCGGTGGCCATCGCGGCCAAAGCGGCGGGGGCCGAGGTGGTGGGCGTGATCCCGGACTTCATGGTCGAGCGCGAACTGGCCTTCCGCGAGGCCAACGAGTTGGTGGTGGTGGAT
>JAIYBI010000146.1 GCA_027488595.1 Opitutaceae bacterium
CAAAAGGGTGAGGGTAGGAATACGCAGACCGAAAGAATACTTCGGGCTCTCCCCATGATACCGAGATAGAGGAACTGGATCCACAATATATCATGGGTGAGAGCTTCCAAATATCACAATTGAGCATGTGATCAGAGCGAGAGAGCATGTATTTAAAATATTGAGCGTGACCAAAAACTACAACGACGGCACCGTCATCAACGGCAAACTCGGCGGGGGTAACACCACCGTCTCCGGCCTCGTTCGTCTCAATGGCTCGACCGGTGCCGGCACCGTCACCATCCTAAATGCCGCGACTCTTCGCGGCGTTGGCCTGAGCCTCGGCGGCAACCTCGTCGTGAACACCGGCGGCACCTTCGCGCCCGGTGCCAGCCCCGGCGTCTCCACCATCGCGGGTAACTACGTGCAGAACGGCACCCTCGCCATTGAGCTCGCCGGCCCGGGCGGCCCCGGCGCGCTGAACGGCCACGACCAGATCACCGTCGGCGGCACCGTGACCCTCGGCGCCAGCAGCGTCTTGGATCTGCAAAAGTTCGGTGGCTTCGGCGAAGCCACCCTCGGCCAGACCTTTAACATCTTCGATGGCCCCGACCTCACCGGCCAGACCTTTGGCACCGTGACCAGCGCCTACTCCACGGGCCTCGTCTTCGACCTCGCTACCGGTAACCTCTACGGCACCGGCCTCACTGGCCTCACTGGAGTCGGCGGCAGCCAAAACGTGAACCTCGCCCAGCTCGCCGGACTCTCCGCCAACGCCCAGTCGATCATCGCGGCGCTCCAGACCGATGCCTTTGCCAGCGATCCCGCCAACGGCATCCAGTTCAGCTCCAATACGGGCGCTGGTGCCTTTATCGTCTCGCTGCTGACCAACCCGAACTACGCCACCACGGTGAACGCAGTCTCCGCGGAGAGCTTCGCCGCCGAGAGCACCTACGCCATCCGCGCCACCCGTAACTACGCCGCCACCGCGCAAAACACGGCCCCGGTTGTTGTCACCGAGAACTACAGCCTCTTCGCCGCCGGCACCAGCACCCGCGCGACCACTGATAGCTCCACCGACCAGGCCGACTACCAACTCGAAAGCTCGGGCGGCCTCTTCGGCGGTTCGATGTTCGTAAACCAAAACCTCACCGTCGGGGCTTTCATTGCGGTAGACTCTGGCGACATCGCCTCCACCTATCGCCGCGCCGACCTCTCAGGCTACGCTTACGGCGTCTTCGCTGACTACAGCGTGAACAAGGCTCGCACCCTCCGGCTCACTGGCGAGCTCAGCTACGGCGAATACACCAGCGATTCCACCCGCACCTCCGCCGTCGGCGGCCCCGCTGCCACCGCCAGCAATATCGAGTCCACCGCGCTCGGCTTTGGCCTCGGTCTGAGCTACGACGTGATCAAGACCGCCGACCGCGGCCTCGCTCCCTACATCGGCATGAACGTCTCACGCGGCCAATCCGAAGGCTTCACCGAGAGCGGCCCCCTCGATGCGCTCACCGTTCGTGGCATTGATTACACGAGTGTCCAAGGCGTGCTCGGCACCCGCGGCTTCATCCGCGTGAGCGAGAAGTTCAGCTTCATCGCCGGAGTGGAGTTGGCCCAGGAGTTTGGCGATTCCGATACGGACATCACCTCGCGCCTCGCCAGCGGCACTACGGTTACTCGCGTGAGCTCTCCGGGCTTTGGTGATACCGCCGTGTCGGGTAACGTGGGTATCCGCTACGACGTCACGCCGAGGTTCACCCTCAACGCCGGCTACACCGCCACGGCGATCGCGGACGGTGAAAAAGCCCGTAGCTACTCCGTCGGTGGCAGCGTGAAGTTCTAATACCAACAGTCGGTGATAAATGGACTTTAGGAACCGGAGTTTTAACCACAGATTTCACAGATAAACACCGGATAAACCCTCGGCGCCTCGACTCCGCTGCGAACCGAAGATCGCAAAGTTCTTCAATTCATTTACTTCGCGATCTTCCCGGTTCTTCGCGTCTTCGCGTTAAAAATCTGAATGGTTCGGCCATTTAGTGTTACCGGTTCCGATTTCGGATGTCTGGACAACTGCGGTAGGCGGCTTCGCGGAATTCCGCTGCCGCGCGGAACACAAAAAAGCGATGCTCGCCGAGGCGGGCATCGCTGAGTGGGGTCGGCTGGACCGCGAGACGCTTAGAAGCTGACGCGCAGGCCGGCGTTGACGTTGCTGCTCGAGTCGGTCGAGGCGCGGCCTTCGTAGCCGGCGTAGATCGTGGCGTTGCCGTAGATGTTGTAACCGACGCGCGCGCCGTAAGCGATATTGGTCGCCTCGTCATCCGCAAAGGTCTGGGTGAAGCTCGTGGTCGGGGAGGTCACGACCGTGGCGGTCTGGTCGCCCTGGTCGTCCACCAGCTTCTGTTCTAGGCCGAGGTTGAACTCCACGCTGAGGGCCTGGCCGTCGAGCATTGTGGACCACACCAGCGAGGCGCCGAGGTCGCCGGTGAGGCGGGTGGCGTCGTAGCTGCCGAGGATGAGGCGGTCGTTGGCACCGTTCTCGGTGAAGCCGTCAATCGAGGCGTGCGAGTAGGTGAGGGCAGCGCGGGGCACGAGGCTAAGCTCGCCCTTTGTCCAGGCTAGGTAGCTCAGGCCGAGCATACCGGAGACTGCGGTGCCATCGGTTTCGCCGGTGGCTTGCACGGCGTCGGTGGTGGTGCGGCGGGTATCGTAGCTGTTGTTCTCGTAGCCGAGGCTGCCTACGAGGAGGAACTCTTTGGAGAGCGCACTCTTGAAGTAACCGCGCACGCCCATGCCGTCGGCATCGGCTTTGCCGAAGGTGGAGCTGAAGTCGCCGTCGTTCTTGGTCACGAGCAGGCCGAGGGTGAACTCGGGGGTGATGGCGTAGTCGGCGCCGGCGTAGAGGTCGGTGCGGTTGAGGTCAGCCTGGTCTGCCGTGTCGGCGCTGTTGCTGAGCACGCCGGCGTAGACTGCGAAGCCCTCGGCATCGGTGCCGGGGAGGGCGGCCAGGGTGGAGACGCGGTAAAGGAGCATGTCCGTTACAGCGGAGTCGCTGCTGAAGGCGTAGTCGGCGAGGGCTCCGTAATACTCCGGCGTGAAGCGGGCGAGGTTGGTGGCGGAGGCTCCGTTCGCGTTGATCAACTGGCGGGCGAGGAAGCCGGAGTTAGTGGTGGTGTCTATCTGGTTTTGGCCGACGAGACCGGTCGCGGTGCCGAAGATGGCACTGGCTGCGCCCGCTTGGTTGGCAGTGGCGCCGAGGTCGGCGAAGGTGCTACCGGTGGCGTTCAGGCCGGTGGAGATGACTTGGCCGGTGGCGCGATCAAACACGACCGCCGCATTGACCACGGGGAGGCCAGGGCCGGCGAGGCCGTCGGCATCGAACGTGACTGAGCCGAAGGCGCCCGAGGCAACTTTGGTGCCGCCGACGGAGTTGGCGATGACCTGATAAACCGAGCCGCGGACGGGTTGCACGCCGTTGAAGGTCTGCACCACGAGGGTGGAGGTGCCTTGGAGGGTGACGGTCCCGCCGACGCGGATATGGTCGTGGCCGGTGATGGGCGTGGTGGTCTCCAACTCGGCCTGCAAGATGCCGGCCTCGGTGTAGTTGCCGGCGATGGTGATCAGGCCGGGCGAAGCGCCGGGGGCGAGGGTGGCGCCAGCGGCGTTGGTGTAGTCGCCAGTGAAGCGAAGGAAGCCCTTCACGACTCGGCCGTTGAGGTTCACGAAGACGCTGCCGTCGGTATCAATCGTGCCGTTGCCGCGGAGCATTTCGTAGTCGAGCGAGGAGCTGTCGACGACGTAGAGCACGCCATCCACGATCAGAGTGGCGGTCTCGACTCTGCTGCCCGCGTCCACGATTTCGAGCCTGCTGCCGCCATCAATCGTGATGCTGGTGTTGCTCTCCAGGGTGGAGTTGCCGCCCACGGTGACCGTGCTGTTGCCGGTGACTTCGGTGATCTTGGTGATCACGAGGCCGCCGTCGGTGATGTTGATGGTGCCGTTGCCGGTCGCGGTGGTGGAGTTGCTGGTGACGTTGCCGCCGGTCAGGTCAATGGTGCCGCCGTCGGCAACGATCGTGGTGTTGGCGCCGATGTAATTGCCCGTGAAGCCAAGGCCGGTGCCGGTGACGGTGAAGCGGTTTTGCTTCATATCAACGATGCCCGAGCCCTGAAGCACGCTAACGGTTTGGTTGCCGCCGGCGAGGGCCAGGGTGCCGTCCACTGTGAGGGTCGCGCCGGAAGCGAGGCGTTGTTCACCTTGCAGGTTGAGGAGGCTGTCTGCGATGACCGTGACATTGAGCGAGTCGCTTGTGCCGAAGAGATCAACCGTGCCTGAGACGGTGAGGTTGCCCGCGCCGAGGTTGGCGTTGACGACGGAGCCGTTGTTCAGGTTGTAGCTGCCGGCGTTGAGCTTGCCGGGACCGTTGAGGGTGCCGGTGCTGGTGTAGGTGGCGACGGTCTCATCAATGCTGAGATTGATGGTGCCGTTGTTGCCGAGCGCGGTATCGGAGGCGAGGCCGGCGTTGGTGACGTCGAGCGTGGCGTTGCTGGAGACGGTGACGACGTTGCTGGTGAGCGAGCCGCTGAGGATCAGCCTGCCGGCTTCGACGAGGGTGGAGCCGGTGTAGATGTTTTCGCCCGAGAGGGTGAGGTTGCCACTGGAGAGCTTGGTTACGCCGCCGCTACCCCGAATGACACCGGAGAAGTCTCCGGAGTCGAGGGAGAGGCGATTCGACTTGGTGTGAAGGAGTCCGGCGCCGGTGAGGGAGCCGATCTTCTCTGCACCGCCGACGCCGCCGAGTCGGAGGGTGGCGCCTGAGGCGATGCTGACGGCGGTGGTATCGAGCAGGCGCTCGGGGGAGCCGAGGGTGGTGGTGCCGGCGACGACGTCGAAGATCTCGGCGGCGCTGGTGCCGTTGAGCTGGACGGTGCCGTTGGCGGTCACGGTGCCGTTGCCAAGGTTGGCGTTGATGACCGAGCCGCTGTTGAGCGCGTAGGTGGCGGCGGTCAGGGTGTGCGGCTGGCTGTCGAGGGTGCCGGTGTTGATGAGCGTCGTAATGGTGTCGTTGGAGCTCAGGACC
>JAIYBI010000331.1 GCA_027488595.1 Opitutaceae bacterium
CAAGGGCTGATCATCCGATCCACCATGGAATCCGGCCTTACCGCCATTCCCCATTTCAGCCTTCCCCGCTAAGATCTGGAACATGGCCACCTCCCCCTCTCCTGTCCCCGTCCAGGTATCCCACGCCGACGTTATCCTTCCCACCTACGCGCCCGCCTCCCCCGACCGGAACCCGATGTTTCTCGAGAAACGCGTTTACCAAGGCAGCTCCGGCAAGGTCTATCCCCTGCCCTTCGTTGACCGCATAGCCGAACACCCCGAGCCGCGCGCCTGGAAGGCCGTCCACCTCGAAAACGCCTTCATCCGCGTGATGATCCTGCCCGAGCTGGGCGGGCGCATCCATGTCGGCCACGACAAGACCAACGGTTACGATTTTTTCTACCGCCAGGACGTCATCAAACCCGCCCTCGTCGGCCTCGCAGGCCCTTGGATCAGCGGCGGCGTCGAGTTCAACTGGCCCCAGCACCACCGTCCTTCGACTTTCATGCCGGCCGACGCCCACGTCGAACACCACCCCGACGGCGCCGTCACCGTCTGGCTCTCCGAGCACGATCCGATGGCGCGCATGAAGGGCATGCACGGCGTCACGCTCCACCCCGACAAGGCCTACATCGAACTGCGCGCCCGCGTCTACAACCGCACCCCGCACGTGCAGACTTTTCTCTGGTGGGCCAATGTCGCCACCCGAGTTCACGAGCGCTACCAGTCGTTTTTCCCTCGCGATGTCTCCTACGTCGCCGACCACGCCAAGCGCGCCATGAGCCGCTTCCCCCGCGCCGAGGGCAGTTACTACGGCGTCGATTACGCCAGGCGCGACCGCGAGGGCGTGCCGGCCTCGGAGACTCCGCCGCAATTCGTCCCCGGCGGCGACTACCCCGCGGACGACCTCTCCTGGTATGCCAACATCCCCGTGCCTACCTCCTACATGGCGATGGGCTCCTCCGAGGACTTTTTCGGCGGCTACGACCACGCGGCTGAAGCCGGTCTCGTCCACGTCGCCAACCACCACATCTCCCCCGGCAAGAAACAGTGGACCTGGGGCAACCACCCCTTCGGTTACGCGTGGGATCGCAACCTCACCGACCCCGACGCCAAGGGCGAATACGCACCCTACATTGAGCTCATGGCCGGCGTTTACACCGACAACCAGCCCGACTTCTCCTTCCTCCAGCCCGGCGAAACCAAGACGTGGTCCCAATACTGGTATCCGATCCAAAAAATCGGCCCCGCCCACCAGGCGAACCTTCACGCCGCCGTCAGCCTGCACGTCATCAAGGGCCGCGCCCGCGTCGGCGTCTCCCCTGCACGGCCGCTGCCCGGCGCGGTCGTCACGCTTTCGCACAAAGACAAAATCCTCGCCACCTTCACCCGCGACCTCGCGCCCGGCGCTGCCTTCCTCGAGGTCGTATCGCTCCCGCGCAGCGTCACCGAATCCGATCTCGTCCTCCGCGTCCGTGACGCCGACGGCACCGAACTGCTCAGCCACCGCTCCCCTCCGGCCCCTCAGGTTTCAGGTCTCACGTCTCAGCCTTCCGCCCCCGTCCCGCCCGCCGCGACCGAGCCGCCGCTGCCCTCCGCAATCGCAAGCGCCGACGAACTCTACCTCACCGGCCTCCACCTCGACCAATACCGTCACGCCACGCGTCACCCCGAGCACTACTGGCGCGAGGCCCTCCGCCGCGATTCCGGCGACGCCCGCTGTCACGCCGCCCTCGGCAAATGGCACCTCCGTCGCGGCGAGTTCACCGACGCCGAGCACCACCTCCGCGCCTCCATCGCCCGCCTCACTTCGCGCAACCCCAACCCCTACGACGGCGAACCCCACTACCAACTCGGCCTCACCCTGCGCTACCGGGGCAAACCCACCGATGCCTACGCCGCGTTCTACAAAGCCACTTGGAACCAGGCCTGGGCGGGTGCCGGCTACCACGCCATCGCCGAACTCGACTGCGTGCGCGGGGACTGGGCGCTCGCGCTCACCCACCTCGACCACGCCCTGCGCCACGCCGCCGATAACCTCCGCGCCCTCGCCCTGCGCATCCTTGTGCTTCGCCGCCTTGGTCGCACCGCCGAGGCCGATGCCGCGCTCGCGGCCACCCGGGCACTCGATCCGCTCGACGCTTGGACGCACCACCTCGCCGACGGCACCTTCCCTTTCGACGCCCAGATCCGCCTCGACGTAGCCCACGACTACGTCCGCGCCGGTTTCTTCAACGACGCCCTCGCGTTGCTCGCCGCCGCGCCCTCCGCCGTCTCGGCCAATCCCGCAGACACCGGCTCCGCACCCCTCCTCGCCTACACCGCCGCCTGGATCGCCGGCCTCTGCGGCGACGCCCCCGCCCGCCGCCGCCACCTCGCCGCCGCGAGGAAGGCCTCGCCCGATCATTGTTTCCCCGCGCGCCTCGAAGAAATCCTCATCCTCGAATCCGCCCTCGCGGCCGACCCCTCCGACGGCCGCGCCGCACTCTACCTCGGCCACCTTCTCTACGACCGCCGCCGCCACGCCGAGGCCATCGCTCACTGGCGCACCGCCACCCGCCACGATCCCAAAAACGCCGTCGCCTGGCGCTGCCTCGGTCTCGGTGCCTTCAACATCCTCGGCAAACCCGCCCTCGCCCGCACCGCCTACGAAAAAGCCTTCGCCGCCGCGCCCGCCGACGCCCGCCTGCTATACGAACGCGACCAACTCTGGAAACGCCTCGGTCTCGCTCCCGCCAAGCGTCTCCGCGAGCTGGAAAAACATTCCGCCCTCGTCGCCACCCGCGATGATCTCTGCGTCGAGTTCTGCGCCCTCCAAAATCAGGTCGGCCGCCCCGAAAAAGCCCTGTCCCTCGTCTCCTCCCGCCACTTCCAACCGTGGGAAGGCGGCGAGGGCCAGGCCCTCGGCCAGCACGTGCGCACCCACCAGCTCCTCGCCCGCCGCGCCCTCGCCGCAGGCGATGCCGCCGAGGCCGTCCGCCTGCTCCAAACCGCGCTCTCCGCCCCCGAAAACCTCGGCGAGGCCAACCACCTGCTCGCCAACCAGAGCAATCTGCGGCTCGCGCTCGGCGACGCCCTCGCCGCCGCCGGACGCCACTCCGAGGCCATTGCCCAATGGCGCGCCGCAGCGGAGTTCAAGGGCGACTTCCAGGGCATGAGCGTTCGCGCGTATTCGGAAATCACCTACTATTCCGCGCTCGCCCTGCGCCGCCTCGGCAAGAAATCCGCCGCCGAGAAGCTCCTCCGCGCTCTCCTCGCCTACGCGCAGACACTCGCCAAAACCGAGGCGAAGATCGACTACTTCGCCACTTCGCTGCCGACCATGCTGCTCTTCAACGACGACTTGCAGGCCCGCCAGGTCACGACCGCGCTTTTCCTTCAAGCCCAGGCCCTCCACGGTCTAGGCAAGAAAGCCCGCGCCGCCGTCCTCTTGCGCACCGTCCTGAAACGCGACCCCGCCCACGCCCTCGCCGCCGACTTCGCTTCATCCCTCTCATGAACTCTTTTTCACCCCAAACCCTCCCCCTCGCCGGCACTTGGACCTATCGCCTCGACCGCGAAAACCAAGGCGTCGCGCAACGCTGGTTCGCGCTGCCTTCCTTAGACGCGCCGATCACCCTACCCGGCTCCTTGCCGGGCCATGGCATCGGCGACCGCGTCGGCCTCGACACTCCATGGACCGGTGGCATTGCCGACCGCTCGTTTTTCAACCTTCCGTCCTACGCGCCCTACCGCGAGCCCGATAACTTCAAGATCCCTTTCTGGCTTCAGCCCGAGACCTACTACGCCGGCATCGCCTGGTATCAGCGCGACATCGAAGTTCCCGACGACTGGGCGGGCCGCCGGCTCTCCTTGGAACTGGAGCGTCCGCATTGGCTCACCCGCGCATGGCTCGACGACCGCGATCTCGGCGAACAAGACGCCCTTTCCACTCCGCACCGCCACGAACTCGGCACGAAGGTCACCCCCGGCCGCCATCGTCTCACCCTTCGCGTGGACAACTCCCGCCTCGCGGTGAACATCGGCGACAACTCGCACAGCATTTCCGACCACACTCAGGGAAACTGGAACGGTATCGTCGGCCGCCTCTGCCTCCATGCCACCCACACGGTTTGGATTGATCGACTCGATGTGTTTCCCGACGTCGCTACCCGCGCCATTACGGTGCGCGGCCGCCTCAGCGGTATGACGCCCGCCGGCGCCTTCGCCCCGCAACCGCTCGATGGCATCACCGTCGAACTGCGGGTCGGCCAGCGCCCGCCCCTCGCGGTTGTTTCTGTCGCGGATGGCGCTTTCACCGCCCGCTACGAGCTCGGCGCCGACGCCGCGCTCTGGGACGAGTTCTCCCCCGCGCTCTACACCCTCACCGCCACGCTCGCCTCGGGCGACACCCGCGACGTCGTTTTCGGCCTGCGCGAGGTCAAGACCGATGGGCGCCGCATTCTCATCAACGGCCGCCCGCTCTTCGTCCGTGCCACCCTCGAATGCGCGATTTTCCCCGAAACCGGCCACCCGCCCACCGACGTCGAATCGTGGCGGCGCATCATCCGCATCGCGCGTGCCCACGGTTTGAATACACTGCGCTTCCATTCGTGGTGTCCACCCGAGGCCGCCTTCATCGCTGGAGACGAGGCGGGTTTTTATTACCAAGTCGAGGTCGCGTCCTGGCCCAACTGGACGACCACGCTCGGCGACGACCAACCGGTGGACGCCTGGCTGGAGGCCGAGTCCGGCCGCATCCGCCGCACCTACGGCAACCACGCCTGTTTCGTCTTCCTCGCCGCCGGCAACGAGCCCGAAGGACCGCGCAATGCCGCCTGGCTTTCCGAGTGGGTGATGCGCCGTCGCGCCGAGGACCCGCGCCGTCTCTACGTCGCGACCTCCGGCTGGCCCAACCTGCCGGAAAACGATTTCCACGTAGATTGGAAGCCACGCGTCCAGCACTGGGGCGCGGGCCTGAATTCCCGTATCAACGCCCTCCCGCCCGAGACACTCACCGACTACCGCGACTACATCGGCCGCTTCCCGCAACCGATGGTCAGCCACGAAATCGGCCAGTGGTGCGTCTATCCCGACCTCGACGAAATCCAGAGCTACACCGGCTACTTGAAGCCGCGTAACTTCGAGATCTTCCGCGACCGCCTCCGCGCTTCCAGAATGGAGCACCTCGCGCGCGATTTCCTCCACGCCTCGGGCAAGCTCCAGGCGCTCTGCTACAAGGAGGACATAGAAGCCGCCCTGCGCACACCCGGCATGGCGGGTTTCCACCTGCTCGACCTGCACGACTTCCCCGGCCAGGGCACCGCGCTGGTCGGCGTGCTCAATCCGTTCTGGGAGGAAAAGGGCTACATCACCGCCGCCCAGTATCGCCGCTTCTGCGCGCCCGTCGTCCCCCTTGCACGCCTTGCCCGCCGGGTATTCACCAGCGAGGACACGCTCGCCGCCGATCTCGAAGTCGCCCATTGGGGTGCCGCGCCGCTCGCCGGCTGCGTCGCGACGTGGCGCGTATTCACCACCGACGGTCAGGTCCTCGCCTCCGGTCGGACTTCCCCGCGCGACGTGCCCGTTGGCGGCCCCGCCGCGCTTGGCCGCGTCGAGCTCGCCATGGCCCCGTTCGCGCACCTCGCGCCGGCAAAGCTGCGCCTTGAAGTATCCGTCACCGGCGACTCCGGCGAGATCTTCGCCAACGATTGGGATCTGTGGCTGTATCAGTCCGCCATCGGCGTCCCGACCACGCCTCCCTCCGGCGTGCGCTTGGCGACCACGCTCGACGCCGACGCCCTCGCACACCTCGAAGCCGGCGGCGACGTGTTGCTCGCCGTTCCCGGCAGCGCCGTTGCAGGCGGCGTGCAACTCGGTTTTTCCACCGTGTTTTGGAACACCGCCTGGACCAATGGTCAGGCCCCGCACACCCTCGGCGTGCTCTGCGATCCGGCGCATCCGGCCTTGCGAGATTTCCCGACCGAAGGCTTCAGCAACTGGCAGTGGTGGTATCCGCTCCATCGCGGCGGCGCCTTCGTGCTCGACGGCCTTCCCGATGGGCTGATGCCGATTGTCCGCGTGATTGACGACTGGTTCACCGCACGCCGCCTCGGTCTGATCATCGAAGCACGCGTCGGTCTCGGACGCCTGCTTCTCTGCGGCGTGGACCTCCGTTCGGCGGATGATCCAGTGAGCCGCCAGCTCCTCGTGAGTCTGCTGCGCTACATGGGGGACGCCGCCTTTGCTCCTCGCGTCAAACTTACCGCCGGCGAGATCCGCTCTCTGCTGATAACGCATGCGGCCATCCCAGCCGGCTAGTTCCCATTCGCATTCAAGTTCAGTTTAACTGCCGAGGTAGCAACGTGCCTGCACGCCATGGTTTATGGAATGCAGCACCTACGCTGGAGCATTTTAACCGGAAGTGTAGCCGCAAAAGAACGCAGAGAACGCAAAAACATACCGACGGAAAAGCTTTTCTTTGTGCTCCTTGCGTTCCTTCGCGGCAAAAAATCCGCAGGTTGAATTTCAGCTATAGTTTTTAAGAAAATGC
>JAIYBI010000001.1 GCA_027488595.1 Opitutaceae bacterium
AGGTGACATCCCCGACGATGGCGGGTTGGATGATGACGTTTTTGAATCCTGGTTTGTCCGGATCCGGGCGAATGCCGGCCAAGCCGTGGTAAAGCCAGTTGTCGGCCGAGGTGAAACACGAGTGAATCTGCGACCAGTAGCCGTTCCATTGTTCCCAGAACGTGGTCGCGCCCTGCTCGATCATGTAGCCCCAGCCGGGATACGTTTTTTTCTGATACATACCCAAGATGAGATCATCGCGGCCGATTTCGTGGAGGTATTCCAGCAGCAGCATCGTCCCCAACATGCCGGTATCGAGATGGCCTTGGTTTTTCTCCACGATGCAGCGGATCAGGTTTTCCAACACCGCCGGACGATCCGCCTCGGGCGTCAGGCCAATCAGCAGGGGGAAGGCGTAGTAGATCTGCTCGTCGATGACGTAGCGTTGGTTGGCGACATCGAAGAAGGCGGCGTGGGTGGCCTTGCCGATGGCCTCGGCGCGGGCGCGAGCGTGATCCGCATCGCCGACGCGTCCGAGGACGGTGGCCATTTTTTCGACGAGTTGCCAGAGGTGAACGCGATAGTTGTTGCAGAAAAATTCGGCCATCTGCGCGCTGGGCCAGTTTTTGGTGTCCATGCCCCGGCCGGGCGGCACCCAGTCGCCGATGAAGGAAAACCCGGTGCCCCAGGCGCGCAGCACGTCGTCGGTCGCGCGTCCGTCGAGGTATTCGCAGTAGCTGCGCGCGGCATCGATGTTTTCCTCCAGGATGGCCGGGTCGCCGTAGTGTAGGTAATGCTGCCAGGGTATGCGGGCGATGCCACCGGGCCAGGGAGGCCCACCGCCGGTTTTTTCGAATGGCGGGGCGATGTAGGGCAGGTGTTTGTCCTTTTTCTCCAAGGCCAGCCGCCAGTCCCGCGTCCATTTGGCATAAAATAGCGAGGAATCGAAATTCATCATCATGCCCTGCAAAGCGACCTGGCCGTCGCCATAGCCCATGCGCTCGCGATGCGGACAATCAACGTAGTAGGCGCCGAGATTCAGGGCGCGCATGGTCCATTTGTTCGCCTGATGGATCCGGTTGAGCAGGGGATCGGAGCACTCGAACGAACCCGCGTCGGCCAAGGCGCTCTCCACCAGCAGGGCGGTCGCGTCTTCCAGGCGCGGCGCGGTGTCGAGGCCGTCCACGACCACGTAACGGAAGCCGGCGTAGTTGAACTTGTGCTGGAACTCCTCGCCGCTGACACCGGCGGAGACGAACTCGCTGGATTGCTTGTAGGTTTGATAGAGGTTGTGGCCGCCCTCCGCGCGGGCGAACGAGACACAACTGCCGGCGTGGATGGCGATGTCGCCGATCGGCGAGGCCTGGACTCCATCCGGAAAGAGACGATCGGCGAAGTGCATGCGGACGAGCTGGCCTGCCTTTAGCGGCGGGAACTTCAAATGCAGCCATCCGGTGAGGTTGGTGCCGAAATCGATCTCGTAGCGCCCGTCGGCCAACGCGGTGATTTTCTTGGCGGGTATGCGTTCGCCGATGCGGTTGAGCGGGCCGACGAGGTTGATCGGCGCGCCCTGCGGTGCGGGGGCTTCCACGACCGCGAGCCAGCCTTCGGTGTCCAGTCCGGGTTTGGCCCAATCGGGCACGTGGGCGGCGGCATCGACCCGCTCGCCGCCGAAATTGCCCCATTTCCAACCGCCGATGTGGCGGTAGCCGCTCGAGCGGGTTTTCCAGTCGGGGCCGGTGTCGAAGGTGACCTTCCGCCCGTCAACCACCGCGTCGAGTTGGGCTCGCACGGCGATGCGTTCCGCCCAGCCTTTCGACACCCACAGGCCGAGGCAGTTGGCTCCTGGTTCAAGCAAGCGCGCGACGTCATAGGTGACGGTGAATGTCTGGGCTTTCGCATCGGCGACCGCCGGCGTGAGCACGTCGTCGCCCGCCCTCACGCCATTCACATACAGCTCGAAATAGGCGTGCGAATGCACCGTCACCGTGGCGGAGGAGGGCTGGCCGGTGAGATGGAACTCACCGCGAAACCACGGCGCGGCGGGAGTTTCCGGCGCTCCAATCCAGCGGGCCGACCAATCGCCGGGCTGGAGTTTGCCCATCGTCCAACGCGCGGCTTCGCTCCACGGAGAAACCTCGCCCGCGCCGTCCCAGACGCGCACGCGCCACGGGTAGGTCTCCCCGGATTCGAGGGCGGGGCCTTCGTAGGGGATGGCGACCGATCGATCGGAGGCCACCTTGCCACTGTCCCACACGCCGACCACCTCGATCTGATAGGCGGTCTGCAACGCGCCGGCGTCCTTCGATGCCAGCATCCAGCTGAGGCGGGGTTTTGCCTGATCGATGCCCAAGGGATTTTCGACGGATTCGCAGCGCGGCTTTATCGGGAGCACGGTGGCGATGGTGAGCGAGCAGGTGACCAAGGCAAGGGCGACGGCGGTGGCAAAGCGGTGGGGAAGGCGGATCTTGGCAAACATGTTCAAAAGGAAGAAGGAAAATAGGATGAGCGCGCAATCGTGGTCAACCTGGTCAACACCAAGGGCGAGTCCTACCGCATGAAGGAAAAGCGCCACACCGGCCTGTTCCCCTGATCGGTCCCCCTGCCCGAAGCCCAGACCAAAGGAGGTCTCCGCTCCAAGACCAAATAACCCCCGCCTCTTTCCTCACGCGGGGGTGGGTCAATTTTAGATGGTCACAGGTGGGTCAAATCTCGGCGGGAGTTGACGGCGCTATAAAGACCCCGCCACCGGCGAGGACTTTGTGTTCATCACGACCTGCCCCGAGCAGATGCGCCCGGGCCTGATCGCCTTGCTCTACTTCCTGCGTTGGAAAATCGAAAAAGCCTACGGCGTGTTCAAAACAAGCTCAAGTGCGGCAAGGCTTGGGGGGGGGCGGCGATATTCCGGCGCTCATGCAGGCCCACTTCATGGCCTTGTTGCATAATTTGCTCACGGTTCTGCTTGCCCGCATGTAGGGCATCGGCACGCCCGATCAAAAAGTCTTTGATAAAGCCGCCAAACGCCGCTCCGCCACCCCGAAGCACAAACGCGTGCCCGCTCAGGAAATGATCCGCCATGCCCACGCCTTGTGGTGCCAGTTCATCCGGCATGTCAGGCATTGCCTGCGCTACAAAACCCCTTGGTCGCACGCACTAACACTAATTAAGCTACTGTTGAATCGCTACTTATGAGAAAATCCGGACAGCGTTGGGGTAGATCAAAGGGGGTAGGCCGCTGTAGGTTGTATTTATCTTGGTTTTAGGGAGCGTGGAACTATTTCGTCTGCTATAAGATAGCCTCTAACGGCCCGACCCCTTCCGGCAGCTGCGTTATTCAACGATTTCCCGAATCTTGAGAGTTGCCTTTCCAATGCTTTGAAATTTGCCCTCTTTGTCATAGGCGGAGAAGAAACAGGTATAAAGGCCGTTCCCCTCGTCGGCGAGTTGATGGGGAACCCGGATGCACCGCCACCACTCGCTGGTTCCGGCTGGCAGCCCCTTTTCCATGTCAATGAGTTGGGCGTTTCCGACCGGCCAGGTCAAACCGTCCTCAGAATAACTGAAGCCGAGCTGGGAATTCTTATTGGTCGTAACTTCAGGTTTTAGGTAATTGAAGATGATCGTCCAATATTCCTTACCCGTGACAGACCCCTTTATCTTGGTAATCAACGGATTCTCCACGAAACCCGTCGGATCCATAAACGGTTCCGGGGCGTGCTTCGGCATGTAGACGAACGGCCCTTCCGGGCCTTTTGCCTTTACGATCAATACCCACCACTTTCCCGACTTTCCATTGAAGGGCTTCGGCCCGCCGCCCAAGAATGCATACCACTTCCCGTCGGCGGCCTGAAACGGTGGGCTGATGCTGGATGCCGCTGCATCCGTCGGATGGGCAATCCCGCTGGGTGCGACAATCTCCCCGGGGTAATCGAACTCTCCGTTGATTCCGGCCACACCTTTGATTTTCGCTCCGGCCCTGCGCAACAGCGTCGGGGTGTCCCAGGAACGCCTGCGGTCATAGGCCATGAAATTGAAATAGACGAACCAGCGATCCGCCTTTTCATCGAAAAAGAAGAACGGACTGCCGGTCAATTCCCACATTCCCGTCTCGGGATTCTTGCCCGGACGGAAAAGGATCATGTGCCTTCTCCATGTGTTTCCGTCTTCGGATACCCAGTGCTCGGTCCGCATGTTTGCCCAGCGCTGCTCGATGGTCTCCATCGTTGTGGAAACCATGTGGTAGGCGGTCTTCCCATCTATCGTCACCTTGACGGTCGTGCCCGCCTCAAATCCGGCTGGTATGTCCTTTGCGTCGCTATGCTGAATACCGATGATTGGAACCGGCTCGGTGCGCACCAGTTCCAATTGCAATCTGGTCGTTGTATTTACAGCTGCAGGTTGCTGGTCTATCTTGCCATGCCGAGAATCGTCGGATTTCTCGGCCGCCGCCCCGCAGGCCAGGGATAAGGCCAACCACCCTAAGCCCCACATGGATCGATAGGGAAACATCTTTAGTCTTTGAATATTGGGAATTTGAGGGCGATCTATGGAGTCAGGCCGAGAATTGTGAGTTTTATTCATGAATTTAGTTAACTTAATATTATCGGCCTAACCCCGCCGGCTCGTTGGCGTAACAGAACGTCATCGGGAATCGGGACGGAAGATGTTTATGGTGGGCTTACTGACGAAAGATCATTTCGGATTTTCGGTGCTTTGGACGGTCACCGGGCCGATCAGGCCGGCGGATTTTAACGGCGTATCCGCCTTGACCGTCTTGAGCGAAAGCGAGGTGCGCCCCTGTGCCGCCGGCAATTTCGCGTCTCCCACCAGGCGGTTGTTCCACACATTGACGACGGCGATCTCCAAAGAGTTGCGCCCGGTTTTGGCGGCGGCCGAAATGTTCACGCGCCAAGGCGCAGTCCAGACCGTGCCCAGTTCCTTGCCGTTGAGGCGCACGGTGGCCAGATCGCAGACCTTGCCGAGATCAAGAAACAAGGCGGTTTGCGGATTACTGAGCGCGGAATCAGAAAGCTCAAACGTCGTCTGATACGTCGCCGTTCCGGAATAGTGCTTGATGCCTTCCTCCGGCCGCGTGATCCAGTCGGCGAGTTGCGGGAACTCCACCTGCGCCGGCCCGCCCCACTCGGGATCAAACGCCACGTTCCAGGCCTTGGTCAGCGTTAACAAGGGTTTCATGTCGGGAAAATTCTTCGCGCCGTTCGCCACCGGCTGGCCTGGCTGACGGAACACCACGAACCACGACTGCTTCGCCTCGAAGGTGAGCGGCACAGTCGTTTGCCCGCCCGCCTCCTCGCTCCACTCCGGCAACGCGCGCCGCTCGCCCGTGACGGCGTCCCAAAGCTCCGGCTGCTTGCCCGCGACGCGAAACACGCAGCTCACCCGCTCGGCGCGGTCTTTCTGATTTGAGACGAAATAGATCTCCGCGTCCGCCGACCGACGATGCGTGTAGAGGAAGCCCGCGTCCCGCGCCGCGCCGGCATACTCGATATCCGGCGGCAGTTTTTGCGCGGCGAAGATTTCTGCGAGAGCCTTGCCCCAGATGACGCGGCCCTTGCCGAAAGCCCGTTCGCCGGACTTGCCCACGTTCGTTCCGCCCCAGATTTCGGCGGCGAGCGCCCGCACTTCCGCGTCGGCCTTCGGGAAATCCGCGAGGCTCGGCGACTGCTGCGGGGGCGCGCCCACCACGGTGGCGCCAGCCACCACGACGTCGCGGATTTTTTTCAACAAGGCCGGGCGCATCGTGGTCTGCGGTGGCAACACCAGCACGTGATAGCTCACGCCGTGCGGCAGGACGAGCTGGCCGTCCTTCACGCTCAAATCGCGTTCGATTACCTCGGCATTGATGTAGTCGAAGTCGCGGCCCGGAGGCAGTCCGGGATCGCGTCCGCCCGTCATCTTCGGCGCGTCTTCGCCGATAAAGTAGGCCACGTCCGCCACGCGCCAGCCCTGCTGCAACAGCCAGGAGCAGCGGCGCTCATAATCCACCCACGCCTTGCCCGCCTCGAACCAGGTGTTGTGCCGGTTGAACTCGGTGCCCCACGGCGCGTTGATACCGGGAATCTTTTCATCCGTCGGCTGATGGATGTAGACGTGCAGCACCACATGATTGATGCCTTCGGTGAACGACCAGTCGCCGCGCGCCTTCAGGTCTTTCGGCGCGTTCTTGAACGGCGGGCCGCCGGTGAACGACTCCGCCGAGACGAACGGCTTGCCGTAGGTGTTCGCGCAGGAAGCCGCCGCGCGACATTCGATCGAGCCCAGATCGCCCGTCACCCAGAACTCGCCTCCGATGCGGTCGGATTGGCCGCCGTATTTCAGGAACTCGCCGGGAAAGCCCCAGTGCCCGTAATTCTCCAGCCATAGCCCGAGGCCATGCTGGTTCGCCGCCGCCCGCAGGCCGCCGACGTAGTCCGTCGCCACGCGATCCGCGACCATCCGGCGGAGATCCCACAGGAAACGTTC
>JAIYBI010000384.1 GCA_027488595.1 Opitutaceae bacterium
GGCAGAGGCCAAGGCGGCGGGGGCGGTGCGATGAACGCCCGGGCCAAAGTCCCGGCCGGATTGCTCGTCCTCGCGGTGCTCGGCGCCGGTTGGTGGGCGGCGGCGGGCGCTGGCGTGGCTGCCTGGGATCAGGTGGGCGCGGCGGTGGCGGCCGGACTGGCGGCGTGGCGCTGGCGCTTGCAACCAACGCGGGCGCTGTCGGGTGCCGACGCAGGCGCGTTCGCGCTGGCGGCCATCGGTCTGGCGCTCGGCTGGGTATGGCCGTCCGCGCTCGCGCTGGCCTGGGTGCTCGGGCGTGGCGAGCCGGCGGGTCTGGCGCGCTGGCGCGTGGTGGCGCTGGGAGCGCTCGCGACGCCTTGGATCGCGGCGGATGCGACGGCGCTCGGCTGGGGATTTCGTTACTCTGGTGCGTGGGCGGCGGGAGGGATTTTTGACCTCGCAGGACTGGCGGTGACGCGCTCGGGCACGTCCCTGCAAATCGAGGACCAGCCACTGGCGGTGGACGCGGCGTGCGCGGGGCTCGACACCTTGCAGGCGACCCTGGTGGCAGGGCTTTGGCTGGCGGAAACACTTCGCACTCCCGGCGCGTGGTGGCGGGCGGCGGCGATGTTACCGTTGCTGGCCTGGCTGGCGAACACGGCGCGCATCGTGATGCTTGGCGCGGTCGCGGTGACCGCCGGGCACGAAGCGGCGAAAGGTGCGTTTCACGAGTGGGGCGGACTGGCGGTGGTGGTGCTGGTCTTTGTGCTGGCCGGTGTGTGGGTCGGCTGGTTGCGCAGCCGGGAAACGGGAGCACTGCGCAAGGCGGCAAAGGAGGGCGCGGTATGAAAAAGTGGAGACAAGGCGACGGGCTCGCGTTGGCGACCCTCGGCTGGACACTTTATTGGTGCGGTGATGTGGCGACAGCCTGGCGCCACTCGCCTTTCGACCAGTTCGGTTGGATGGCGGCGGCGGGTTGGGCGGCGTATGTTTTTATGGCGGGTAGACGCAGCGCGGCTGCGGCGGGTTGGTGGCTGGCGGCTGCATTGGCGGTCTCGTGTGCCGGCGTGGCGGGAGAGCTCAATGTGGCGCAGCACGCCGGTCTGGCTTTGGCGGGCGCGGCGTGGGCGGGCGGAGGTTGGCGCGGGGTCGGAGTGCTGGTTTTGGCGGCGGGTTGGGTGCCGGCGCTCGGCTGGGCGGGGCGTGGCTTCGGAGCGGATGGGCTCGCCGGCGTGCGAGTGGCGGCGGGTTTGGCCGGTGCGGCGCTGGCTTTGCGCGAAGGGAGGCGGGCATGAGCGTGCTGCGCACTCGACTGGCATGGGCTGGGGCGATCGTGCTGGCGACGGCCGCGCTGGTGTGGCGCCTCGCACCGCTACCGGATGCCCAGGCGCGGATCGCACCGTTGGCGGCGGGGCCGGGGCAGCGACTGGATCCGATGGTGTTCGCCACCTGGGAAACAGAGTATTTTGGCAAAGCCAAGGCGGCGCGCTGGCTCGCGCAAGGTCGCGCCGCTCCGGTGGTCGTAACCGTGGTGGACGGCAGCGGCAACCGGCGGGCGGTGCATGATCCGGGTTACTGTTTTCGCGGGGCGGGATGGACGGTGGTGACCGAGACACCGCTGTTACTCGCTCACGGTGAGGCGGTGCAGGTGAAACTGCGCCGTGAAGGCGCGGAGCTGGAGGCGGTGTATTGGTTTTCCGACGGGCAGAGCGCCTATGCCTCGCCGATGCGCTATTGGCGGGAAAGCACACTGCGGCGGCTTACCTTGGGGCGAAGCGGGGATGAGCCGGTGCTAATCTTGCTGGTGCCGGTGCAAGGCACTCGCGTGGACTGGCCGGAGTGGCTGGCCCGCTGGCCGCAGTTTGACCGGATTTGAGCGACTCGTGTAACTGGTCGGGGTGGGGAGATTCGAACTCCCGGCCTCTACAACCCGAATGTAGCGCTCTACCAGGCTAAGCTACACCCCGACGTGGTTAACAGAGGGTCAGTAAAGCGCCTGGTGCTGAGTTCCGGCAAGCGGAATCTCGGTGGTTTTGGGGGGCCGCCATGCTCCGGCCAACAGTCGCGCCGTGTATCGGGAGTTGCCAAGGGAGACTCAACCCGAAACCTTCCAAGCACTAGTCATGCTCAAAAAACTGTTCTCGAAGCTGCGTGCAACCCTCGCGCCTTCGCCTGCCAAGTCCACCGCCGCCGCTCCTGCCCCCGTCTCCAAACCTGCGGGCAAGGCACAAGTGAAAAGCGCTGCACCCCACGCCCCGCGTCCTCGCAACACCTCTCACGACGGACAGAAACCCCACGCCCAAGGCGGCTCTCAGCCCGCAGCGCCCCGGCCGCCTCGTGCGCATCATTCCGAGCGTCCGGCAGGCGGCGGTCACGGCGGTCGCCAGGATGGCGGTCGCGCCGGTCGCGGCCCGAAGGCGGAGCGCCCGGAGCGTCCGAAAATTGACCAATCATTCGACGGTCCGACCCGCGCACCGATCAAGCCCCGCGAGGCGGTTGTTATCCCTCCGCAGGACACGGCGTTTTCCAAGCTTGGCCTGAGCGACGCCATTTCGTTCGCCGTCGCCGAGATGGGCTACACCGAACCGACCCCCATCCAGGCGCAGGCGGTGCCGGTGGTGCTCGCGGGCAAGGACGTGATCGGCTCCGCCCAGACCGGCACCGGCAAGACGGCCGCCTTCGCGCTGCCGCTCATGCATCGCCTTGGCGCCCACCAACGCCAGACCCGCGTCCTAGTGCTGGAGCCGACCCGCGAGCTGGCCTTGCAGGTAGAAGAAGCTTTTCAAAAATACGCCAAATACACCGACCTAAGCGTGACGGTGGTGTATGGCGGCGTCGGATACGGCAAACAGCGCGACGACCTTGCGCGCGGCGTGGACGTGATCGCGGCCACCCCGGGCCGCCTGCTCGATCACCTCGAGCAAGGCACGGCGAGCCTGGCCAATGTCGAAATCCTCGTGCTCGACGAAGTGGACCGGATGCTCGACATGGGCTTCCTGCCCGATGTGAAACGCATCATTCAAAAATGTCCGCAGGCTCGGCAGACGCTGTTCTTCAGTGCGACGATGCCGCCCGAGCTGGCGCAGCTTGCGGGTTGGGCGCTCAAGGATCCGGTTGAGATTAAAATCGGCCAGCGCCGCTCGGCGGCCGAGACGGTGTCGCACGCGTTTTATCCGGTTGTCGCCACGCAGAAGTTCGACCTCCTGATCGAGCTGCTGCGCCGCACCGAGTTCAAGAGCGTGATTATTTTCACCCGCACCAAGATGGGCGCGGACCGCATCGCACACCGTCTGGAACGCGAGAAACACACCGTCGGCGTGATTCATTCCGATCGCAACCAGCGCGAACGCGTCGAGGCTCTGCAAGGGTTCAAGGACGGGCGCTTTGAGGTGTTGGTCGCGACGGACATCGCCGCGCGCGGCCTCGATATTGCGGGGGTTTCCCACGTTGTGAATTACGACGTGCCGGAAAACGCCGAAGACTACGTTCACCGCATCGGACGAACCGGCCGAGCAAACAATTCCGGCGACGCCTTCACTCTTGTGACCGAGGAAGACGTGCGCGATGCGCGCTCCATCGAGCGTTTCATCGGCGCGAAAATCGAGCGCAAGAAACTCGGCGATTTCCCTTACATTTACTCGGCTCTGTTCGACGAGACCGCACTGGCCGAGGCCGAGGCCGCGGCACCCAAGCCGGCGGGCCGCCTCACCCGCGGCACGCGCGGCGGACGGCGCTGAGGCGGGCGCAGGACGCAAAAAAAGGCCGGACGATTTCTCGTCCGGCCTTTTTGTTTACGAAGCTCGCGAAGCGCTTACTCGCCCGCGTCGTGAGTGGCCTTGAAGGCCAGCGCGGCGGCGGCGCCACCGGCGAGATCTGCGGCGAGGTAGATCCAGAACTGGCTGAGTTTTTCCAGACCCATGACGACGACACCGAGTCCGACCGCGGGATTGAAGGCGCCACCCGACACGCCGCCGACCGCGACTGCGCCGGCGAGCACGGTGAAGCCGATGGCGAGACCGTAGAAGGAGTTGCCGGCGTTGGCCTTGGCGGTCGCGGCGTTGAGCACGACCCAGGCGAGGGCGAAGGTGAAGAGGAATTCGACGATCAGAGACGGCACGACGTCATGGCTGGCGGGGCCGAGCACGGGTTTTCCGGCGAGGAAAACCACGATCAAGGCGGCGACGAGGCCGGCGGCGAGCTGGGCGATCCAGTAGGGGAGGACGTCTTTGGTGTCGCATTTTCCGCGCAGCCAGACCGCGAGGGTGACGGCCGGGTTGAAGTGTCCTCCGGAGACGTGGCCGCCGGCGAAAATCATGACCATGAGAGACGCGCCGATGGCGAGCGGAGCCAGCGGGCTGCCGCTGCGCACGGCCATGCCGACGGTGAAAACGAGGAAGAAGGTGCCGATGAACTCGACGATGTATTTTTTCATGTGGTGAGAGTTGGGTGAGGTGAAACCTTGCGAAGAGATGGGGCGGAGGGAATCTCAAAACCGTCGGCACCGCCGCGGTATGATTTGAGTGATGACGAGGCTCAGAGCGGCGCAAGCAAGGGGCGTTTGGGGACGCGCCCGTCGGCCGAGGAACGTCCGCGCAGGCCTGCCCATAGCCAAGGCAGCAGGTGGCGGCGGGTCCAACGCAGTTCGACGGCGCACCGTTGGAGGCGAGTTGGGCTTAGAGCGGTCGGGAAGGGGTGATGCCAGGCTTGGTTGCTGCCGGGCAAATGCAAGGCGTCGGCGAGTGCTTCCGCGATGCGGGTGTGTCCGGTCGTGTTCGCGTGGATGCGGTCCTCGCTCCAAAGCCTGGTGTCGGTGGAAACCGGATACGCGGCGAAATCCACCAGGATCGCGCCGGTGCTGCGCGAGGCGCGGGCGAGGGCGGAGTTGAGTGCAGCGATGCGTGGCGCGATGAGGCGCGCGAGCGGCATGAGCGGGGTGAGATCGGGCAGGGTGAAACTGAGCACGGTCGCGCCGCCCGCGATGAGCGAGCCCTGCATGTGCTCGATGTCGGCGGCGACCCGGCGGGCGTCGAAACGCAGGGCGGTCACGTCGTTGGTGCCGCAGAACACAGTCGCGAGGTCGGGCTGCATCGCGAGGGCGGCGGCGAGCTGGCGTTCGCACACCTGCGCGGTGGTGAGGCCGCGCACCGCGAGGTTGGCGTAGAGCAGGCTACCTTGGGTTTCACTGATGCGCTCGGCGAGACGTTGCGACCAACCGATGTAGCCTCCGGTGCCGTCGGGGTCGTCAAGGCCCTCGGTCGAGCTATCGCCGAGGGCGACGTAGCGTTTGAAACGTGCGGGCGAGGGCAGGGGCATTCTCAGCCCTTGGGGAAGCAGGGGACGCCGAAGAGAGCGAGCAGGGCTTTTTCAAGGCAGTCTAGCAGGACGGCGGGGGCGTGGGTGTTTTGCTCGCCGTGGTTATCCACGCCGTTGGAGGCGCCCTTGATGGCGAGGAAGCGCAGGCCCGGTTGGTCGGGGATGAGGCGACAGAGGGCGTAGAACTGGCCGACCTCCATATCCACCAAGTCAACGGAGGCGGAAAGACGTTCGAAGTCGCGCCGCAGGCAGGGCAGGCGGTGGCGGTAGTCGCCGGGTTGGGTAGGAGGAGAAAAACCGTAGTAGAAATCCGAGGACACGATGGATGCGACGGGGCCGGCGGCGAGATCGGGCCACTCGGGCCGGAGTGGTTGACCGGGCACTTCGCGGTCCAGCCCAGTGCCGGCCAGATGCGCCTCGGTGATGGGGAAGCCTTTGCCCAGCGGCAGGCGGCCCGCGCCGAGACGGCCGGCGGTGCCGACGAGGACAATGCGCTCAGCACGTCTGGTTCCGAGCAGCTCAAAGAGGAGAGGCTCGATTACGCCCGTGCCAATCGAAGCCAAGATGACGGTGAGGTTTGGAAGCGTCCAAACGGTGTAGCCGCGAAACTCCGCAGAGGTGGCGGCGGGGAAGCCCAAGGCGTGCAGGGCGGCGGTAAAGGCACCTTTATCCTCGCCGCAACAGAGGATGACGGAGGCGCGGATTTGCCCGGGGCGGAGCTGGGCGTTGGGGCTGGCGTCGGGGGAAGGTTCGAGCATGGGAGGAGGGTGGGCAGGTTTCTTAAGAGCAGCCGCAAGGCCAGTTGACTCAAGGTGTGACTGACGGCGTCGGCGGCGTGGTGCCGATGAAGCCGGTTTTGGCGGCCCAGGCCTTGAAAATCGCGCCGGCCACGGGCGCGGCATAGCGACCGCCGCCGGTGTCTTCGCCCGGGGTGTCGCCCTCCATCATGACGGCGATGGCGATCTGGGGGTTCTCGGCCGGGGCGAAGCCGATGAACCAGGCAAAGTTGAGCGTGCCCTCGGGAGTGCGTTTTTGGGCCGTGCCGGTCTTGCCGGCGATACGCAGGCCGGGGACGCGATAGCTCGGGGTTTGGAGAATGCGCCCGGTGCCGGTCTGGCTGACGGCCTCCATGCCGGCGAGCATGGCGGCGCGCCCGGCGAGCGTCAGACCGATCTCCGGGGTATGCAGGCGGGGGCGGGCGGAATCGTGGAGCAGGGTGGGAGGCGTGAGCGTTTCGCCCCGCGCGAAGGAGGCGATGAAGCACGCCATCTGGAGCGGAGTGAGGGCGAGGTCGCCCTGGCCGATGGAAACGTTGGCGGTGTCACCGGGGAACCATTTCTCGTCGCGGCGGGCGAGTTTCCAAGCGGGGTCGGGAACAAACATCCGGCTGGCCTCGTAGGGTAACCCGATGCCGGTGGGGCGATCCAGGCCGAAGCGGCGGGCCTCGGCGGCGAGAGCGTCAATACCGGTCTTCAAGCCGTATTCGTAGAAAAACGTGTTGCAGCTTTTCTCCAAGGCCATCGGGAAGGTGATGGTGCCGCGGTCGCGGTGGTTGTTGCAGACGAAAACGCGTCCGCCGACCTGGTAGGCGCCGGTGCATTCGACCGAGGAGTCGGGGCGGATCTGGCCGGCGCGAAGGCCGGCGATGGCGGTGAGAATTTTGAAGGTGGAGCCGGGCGGGTAGAGGCCCTGGGTGGCGCGGTTCATCCAGGCGCCGCGGGTCTGGATATCGGCGTTGACGGCGGCGGAGAGGCGCGGGGTGAAGGCGTTGAGATCGTAGTCGGGTTTGCTGGCGAGCACGAGCACCTCGCCGGTGGCGACATCGAGGGCGACGGCGGCGCCGGCGAGGCCGATCTCGGTCATGGTGCGCTCGGCGGCGAGCTGGAGATCGAGGTCGAGACTGGTGACGACGTCCGCGCCCTGCACCGGGCGGCGTTGCTCAAGCGGAGGCTGGAGGCGGTAACCGGCCGGATCGACGCGGTAGATCGCGCCGCCGGACTGGCCTTGCAGGCGGGCGTCGAGGGCGGCCTCGAGGCCCTGGCGGCCGACGGTGCCGCGCATTTTGAAGGTGCGCAGTTCAGCGCCGGGCAAGGTTTCATCCACCACAACATCGTCGTCGGCGGCGACGTAGCCGAGCGTGTGGGCGGCGAGGGTGATGTGCGGGTAGTCGCGCAGACTCGACGTGTAGAGCTGGAGCGGCGAGGTGACGGGGAGTTGTTCGAGCAGTTTTGCGTAGTCGGCCGGCGGTATGTCTTCGAGCAGCAGGTAGGGGAGGATGCGTTGCTGGCGGTAGTGGCGTTCGAGGGTGTCGGAGTTGACGGTGTATTTGGTGCCGAGGATGCGATTGATGGTGGCGAGGTGTCCTTTAACAATGGATACGCGGGCGATGCGTTCGAGTTCGGCGGAGGACGGGATATTCTGGTCGTCGGCCTCGCGGTAGTTTCGGCGAATGCGGAGAAACTCGCGGCGGAAATCGGCGCGCAGTTCATCAAGATGCAGGGTGGCCGCGAAGCGTGGGCGGTTGCCAACCAGGAGGCGGCCGTCGCGATCGTAGAGATTGCCGCGCGGACCGGGGACGACGATGCGCCGCTGGCTTTGCACGGTCTCCTTTTCCCGGTGCAGATCGGCCCGCATGAGTTGCTGGTAAAAGAGCCCGCCGCCGAGGGTGCAGAGCAAGACGACCGCGAGGCCGTAAAAGACCCAGAGGCGCGGATCGTAGCCGCGATGCGACTCAATCAAGGTGCCGGAGCGTTCGTGGGAGTGTGCTGCGGACATGGCTCAGGCGTAGCGGCGGGTGTGGCTGGTCGGGCTGGCGCCCGCGATGCGCAATGCCTGAATCTGACAGGCGAAGAACCAGGGGCCGATCAGGGCGACGAACAGTTGGGAAGCTCCAAGGTCAGCCAGCAGCCGTAACCCGCCGGCGGAAGAATCCGGCAGCGTCCCGAGATCGAGAAACCCGGCCAGGACGAAAACAGCCAGGTTGATGAACAATGCCGCGACGACGCCGACGAAGGTCTCCTCGCGCGGGAGCCGGGCGCGGAAGCGGGCGAGCATGCAAACAGCCAGGGCATACAGGAAGGCGTGGCGGCCAAACACCACGGGGGCCGAGGCATCAACCCACAGGCCGGTCACGAAGGCGATGATGAGGGCGCGGCGAAAATCCAGTCTCAGGCCGGCAAAGGCCACAAGCAGACCGGCAACCTCGAGGGTGAGCGCGGCCGGGGCCAGCACGTGGTTGATTTGCCCGGTGAGCGTGACCAGCCCGCAGGTGCAAAGCAGCACGACGAGGACTTGGCGGAGCGCAGGCGACATGGTGGCGGAATGGGGCGGAGCGCAGGCGCTCAGGGCGCCGCGTCGGCGGGGGTTACGACTGAAGGGTCGAGGGGCACGAGCACCGTCACCTCGGTGAGACGGCCGAGCCGATCATCAATCTGCACGCGTCCGGTTTTAAAGAGCCCGTCCGTGCTGGCGTCGAGCTGCACGACCTGGCCCACGGTGAGACCGGGAGGGAAGACGCCGCCGAGGCCGGAGGTGACGAGCGCGCGCGGTGAAGCGGCGGTAGCGAAGAGATCAAGGGGCACAAACTCGAGCAGGCCCTGGGCGGGCCGGAGCGGAGGGTTGACGCCGCCCTGAAAACTGACCGGGCGGTCGTCACCATCGAAAACGGCGGCGAGTCGCAGCCCGGGGCTGCTGATGAGTTCGACCACGGAGGTGGTGGCGTGAACCTCGACGACGCGGCCGGCGAGGCCGCCACTATAGATGACCGGCGAACCGGCGAGGATGCCGTGGTTACGACCCTTGCGAATGATGATGCGCTGCCACCAGGCGTTGAAGTCCCGGCGCACCACGCGGGCAGGCTCGGAGCGGAACTCTCCGTAGGAAGGCAGGCGGAGCAGCTCCTCGAGACGGCTGATTTCGGTGCGCAGGCGGTTATCCTCGCGGATGCGCAACTCGTAGGACGCGTTGATCGCAGCCAGATCGCGGGCGGCGGAGATGAGCTCGTTGTTGGTGCGGGTTTTTTGCGACCAGAAGTCCTGAAGGTCGCCGGCATAGGATGCGGCGATATCCACGGGAGCTTTCAGCTCATAAAAACTCAGGCGAACAAAGCGCTTTACGACGGCCGGCAGCAGCAGCCAGGCGAGCAAGATTACACCGAGGGTGAAAAAGGGGCGGGCCTGGTCGAAACGCATCTGGAAAAGACGACCTGCGATTTTTTGAAACTACGCCCGGGTAGGAGATCCAGCTCGGCAGCCCGTTCTTAAACCGTGTTTCGTAAACCGCAAAAAATCAGACGTTCTGGAGCACCCAGTTAAGGTCGTCGAGGACGGCGCCGGTGCCGTTGGCGACGGCGGAGAGAGGGTCGTCGGCGATGATGACGGGCAGGCCGGTCTTTTCGGAAAGGAGGCGATCAATGCCGCGGATGAGCGCGCCGCCGCCGGCCATTACGAAACCGCGGTCCACGAGATCGGCGGAAAGTTCCGGGGGGCAGCGTTCGAGGGTGGAGCGCACGGCGTCCACGATGGACGAAATGGGGTCGCTGAGGGCCTCGCGGATTTCCTGCGAGGTGATGTGTATCGTCTTGGGCAGGCCGGCGACGGAATCGCGGCCCTTCACCTCCATGGTGAGCTCCTCTTCGAGCGGGTAGGCGGAGCCGACGCGGACCTTGATCTCCTCGGCGGTGCGCTCGCCGATGAGCAGGTTGTAGGCGCGCTTCATGTAGTTGACGATCGCGCTGTCGAGTTCGTCGCCGGCCACGCGTATTGACTTGCTGAATACGATGCCGGAAAGGGAGATGATGGCGATCTCGGTGGTGCCGCCGCCGATGTCCACGATCATGTTGGCGGCGGGTTCATCAATCGGCAGGCCCACGCCGATGGCGGCGGCCATGGGCTCGGGGATGGTGATGACATCGCGGGCGCCGGCGTGGGTGGCGGAGTCTTTGACCGCGCGTTTCTCGACCTCGGTGATGCCGGAGGGGATGGCGATGACGACGCGGGGATTAACGCGGAGGGCGTTGTTGTGAACCTTGCGGATAAAGTAACGCAGCATCGCCTCGGTGACGTCGAAGTCGGCGATCACGCCGTCCTTCATCGGGCGGATGGCGGTGATGTTGCCGGGGGTGCGGCCGAGCATCTTTTTGGCCTCGTCGCCCACGGCGCGAACTTTGCGGGTGACGGTATCGAGCGCCACTACGGAAGGCTCGCGGAGCACGATGCCCTTGTCCTTGACGTAAACGAGGGTGTTGGCGGTGCCGAGGTCTATGCCGATGTCGTTCGAGAAGTAGCCGAAAAGGGATTTGGACATGATGCGATTGCGTAGGGAAAAGAAGGGGGCCGCCGTCGGCGGCGGATGCGGCGCATGCAATTGCCGCGCCGGAGAGGTGTCAAAGGTGAAAAAACCACGGAGCGGCAGGGTTTTGGCCGGGTTTCGATGGACCGCTCACTTCGTTGATATCTCCTGCCGGGAGGTTCAAAACCGTGTCTTATGTTACATGAAGGAAAAAAATCTCCGGTGGCTGGCACGGCGGATGCGTAGGGTGAGATGTATGAACGTTGTCTCCAACTCCACCTATTCTATGGGAAACACCATCTATCAGCAGGTCATGCAGGCGCCCAATGTTCTTGGCTATGTCCTTTGCTCCGAGTCGGGCGATATCATCGAGCAAGAGGGTAGCGAGGTCTCGGTGCTCGCGACGGTTCTGGTTTATTTTCAGCAGGTTGCCGGATTGATTGGAGACTCTTTCGGGTTGGAGGATTTGCAGGAAGCGCAGATCCAGAGCAAGTCACTGACGGTTCTTTGCGTGCCGCACAAGGGAGGGTCCTTCGGAGTGATTCTCAGCTCCCGCACCAAGATCAACGAAGTCACCACCCTTGTCCGCCAGGTCCTCGCGGCCGCCTAAACTTCATCTCATTCGAATCATGGAAATCACCAAGCTTTTCGACAATATCTTAGACCTTCCGGGCATCGAGGGCGTGTGCCTCTTCGGAACCGAGGGGCAGGTTTATGTTAACCGGCTTCCGGCCTTTCTCTCCAACGAGCTATTTGCCGACGCGCAGCGCCGCATCGTGGCCATGTATGAGACGATGGATGAAAACTTCCTGCCGAGCGACGATTACATGCTCCGTTTTAGTGAACGCTGGCTTCTGCTTCGTCGCACGGACAACCAGGTTTTACTCGTGCTTGGTGGCGACAAGGCGAACCTCGCCTCGACTCGTATGGTCACAAACATGACCATCAAACACCTTACGCCTGCGGTGATGGAGCAGCTCGCGGCCACCGCCAAGGGCGCGTTCGCCGCTCCTTCACCGACCGTAATCCCGGCGCCAGTTCCGGCGGTTACGCCTGCGTCCCCCGCGGCCAAGGTTTCAATCAATGCGCCGGTTCTGCCATCTGTTCCCGCGCCCGCGCCCGCTCCGGCACCGGCCTCGGTGGCGACCGGCGAGCAACCCAAGGCTCCGGTGAGAATGTATCGCGGCAGGGCCTATTGATGCCCTCCACTTTCAAGGTGAGTTTCCGGGTGCCACCCAGCGCCTAGGCAGATTTGCTGCGCATTTTCCGCTCCATTTATGACCAACCACGTGGTGCTCTGTATGCCCGAAGTGAAGTTGCGAGGCGTTTTTTCGCTTCTGCTCACGGATTCGGGCGCCTCGGTGGCGTCTTGTCCGGATTTCGACGAAGTGCTCAGGGTTCTCGGATCGCGGTTTTGCCAGTTGTGCGTGCTCACCTACGAACCCGCGCTCGACATGGGCGAGGTGATCGAGACGGTGCGGCACGCTTCGCCCGACACGGAAATTCTGCTTGTCGCCAACCGGGAGGATGCGGATGCGGTGCTCCCTCTGTTTCGAAGAGGGCTGAGCGATGCCATCCTGCAGCCGATCAACCCTAAGCGGGCGGTCTCTGCCCTTCAGTCTCTTCTTGAGCGTAGAAATACAAGGTCAGCGCCCAATACCGGCGTTTCCGAATCATCCGATGGTGTTTCTTCGCTCGATGAGGTTTACCGTCCGGTCCACTTAGTCGCTCGCAGTCTTTCGATGCGCGCCGCAGTCAATGCTCTTTGGGCGGCTCGTGCGGATCCGATCGGGGTGATTTTGCGCGGGGAGCCGGGGACGGAGTTCGAAATGGCGGCGCGAGAGTTTCAGGCGATGAATGGCGATCCCACGGGTTACGTCGTGGTGCTCTCACATTATGACCTCAACGTGGAATCACTCGCCACCCAAGTGTCGCTCGACCGGCTCAATGACGGGGTGCCAAAGACCTACTTTGTTCCGGATATAGAAAAGCTATCAAAAGTTCAGGCCAAGGAGCTGATTGATTTCTTGCGCCGATCCCGGCGGGAGCGGGAGCGGGCGAAGCCCATGCGAATGATCTTTGCCGCGAGCTTGAGCGACTTCGGCCCGAATCACGTTGAGCCGGAGATCCTCGAGGCCCTGCAGTTTCTCATGCCCGCGGTCGTAACCCTGCCGCCCCTGCGCGAGCGTCGAGAAGATGTGGAGCTGCTCGTGAGGCGCGTGTTGATGGATCTGACAGCGATGTTCCCCGCCTATCGCGCCCGTTCATTGCACCCCGCCGCGCTCCAATGGCTGTGTTCCCGGGCGTGGCCTGGCAACTACGATGAGTTGGTTGCGGCGATGCGAACGGCGGTCATGGGCTGCACCAACCGGGAGCTCACCGCCGCGCATTTTGGCAAGTTAACCGAAGAGAGATCGGCGCGCGCCGTCGATCCGGACGAAGTGGCGGCGGCGCGGGTGCTCGCGGCAGTGGCGCGCGCTACGGCGGAGTGATTCGACGCTGTTTGGGGTTCGAACCGGGAATCGCGTTTCAGTTCGGGAGCTTGACGCGACGCGGCGAGTGACGCGTAACCCTTGAGGGATGGAGGGCGTTGATTTCATTCAAGATCTGGCGGTCATCCTCGGAGCGGCGGCCGCTTTGGGATGGATTTGCCAGAGGGCGGGCCTTTCCGCCGTGGTTGGCTATCTGGTGGCGGGGATGCTGGTGGGTCCGCACACTCCCCCGTTTTCGCTGGTGACCAACGAGGCCAGCATCGCAACGGCGGCGCAGGTGGGCCTCGTGTTCCTGATGTTTGCGATCGGGCTGCGGCTGAGCCTCCGCCGGCTGAAGCGTCTCGGCGCAGGATTGATTCTGTCGGTTTTTGCCTCGGCCGCCTTGACCTACTACGCCACCCGAGGGCTCGGCGCGGTGATTGGATTGGATGGCACGCAGACGCTGTTTTTGGCCGGCATGTTGATGGCCTCATCGTCGGCGATCATTGGCAAGGTTCTGCATGAAACCGGCATGGGGCACGAGCGCTCGGCGCAACTGGCGATGGGGGTGACGGTGCTCGAAGACGTGGTGGCGGTGGTAATGCTCACGGTGCTGAACTCGGTGATCGGCGGGGCGCAGGCGGCGGAGTCCGGTCCGGGCCTGGGTGCGACGCTCGGCGCGTTCGGAGCCTTCGTGGTTTTCGCGGGCATCATGGGGCTGCTGATCGTGCCCTGGCTGCTGCGGAAACTGAGCCTCGGGGCGGAGGAGGAGTTGCAGACGCTTGTCACCGGCGCGCTGCTTTTTGGCCTGGCAGTCATTGCGGTTTACGCCGGCTACTCCCTCGCTCTGGGCGCGTTTCTTTTTGGCACGATCGTCGCCGAAACGCCCCAGCGGCATCAGGTGGACCGAGTCTTCGAAGGGATGCGGGATATCTTCAGCGCGGTGTTTTTTGTCGGCATAGGCCTGCAGATTGACGTGCGCTTGCTCGGGGAATCCTGGTGGCTGATTTTGGCCCTCACGGCTTTCACCGTGGTGGTGCGGGTCGGTGCGGTGACGACGGGCCTGACGCTGATTGGCAACCGGCCGCAGGAGGCTTTGAGGGCAGGCCTTATGGTGACTCCCATCGGCGAGTTTTCCTTCATCATCGCCCAACTCGGGGTGGCGGCGCTGGTGGTGCCGCCCCGCTTTTATCCGCTGGCGGTGGGGCTATCGTTGTTGACCTCGTTGATCGCACCCGTGCTGACGAGGCGTTCCGAGCCGGTGGCCGTAAAATTACTCTCGTTGCGACCCCGCTGGCTGGCGGACGCGCTCGACGCCTACCACGACTGGCTGGAGCGGTTGCGGGAGCGGCGGCGCGGCAGTGTGCTTTGGAAGTTGAGCCGGAAGCGCATCATCCAGATTGGCGTCGAGTTGTTGTTTGTGGCCGGCCTGCTCGTCTTTGCCGGCCCGATGGAAGCCAAGCTAACCGAGTGGCTTGGCCGTGACTGGCTTTTCGCAAACGGCCCCGCCTACCTCTTCTGGCTGGGACTCGTGGCGGTCGTGACCATGCCGCTCTACGCCGCGTGGCGAAATCTGGGAGCGCTCGCGATGATCGTGGCGGACTTCAGCACGCAAGGAAACCCGCGCGCGGAGAGCCTGCGACCGCTGATTTCGAACGGAGCGCGCTTGATCGCGACGGTGGGCCTGGTGGTGTGGGTGGCGTCCTTCGCGCCCGCCGGTGCGGTGGCGCGCTGGATTTTGCTGGCGAGCGTGTTGATCGCGGGCGCCGCGCTTCTGCTGCTGCGCCGGCGGCTGGTTTACTGGCACAGTGAGCTGGAGGTGGAACTCCAGGAGCTGCTGGACGACGGCTCATCCGCGCGGCTGAGCGCGACCTCCGTGCCCTGGCTCGGCCGGCACGAAGAGTGGCGGCTCAATGTATCCGAATGTGTGATACCCGATCTGGCGGCCTGCTCGGGCGCGACACTGGCCGCGCTCAATCTAAGGGCCCGGCACGGGTGCACGGTGGTGGGCATCGAGCGTCAAGGCTGCATGATTTCGCAGCCGGGGCCGGAGTGTGCGTTGTTTCCACGCGACCGGGTTTTGCTCCTCGGCTCACCTGAGCAGACGGCGGCGGCGAAGTTACAGCTTGGCGCGGTGTCGGTATCGGCTGAGGGCTCGGAGTTCGACGCGGTCGGACTGGAAGTCGTAACCGTGCCGGCCGGCAGCCGTGCGCAAGGTCGAACGCTTCAGGCACTCGCGCCCGCGGTGAATCACGGAGTGCAGATCGCGGGTATCCACCGCGGCGCGATGCGATTGCTCGGGCCCGGTGGGGACGAGCGGGTGCTCGTTGGCGACGAGCTGTTGACCTTTGGCACGCCGGTGAAGTTGCGGGCCTTCAAGACCTGGGTCCGCGAGGTGGAACCGGTGCCCGGGCTGTCTAAATGAAAAGACCCGGCGGGAAGGGCCGGGTCCGTGGCGACGAGGTGAGTGAAGAGAGATTCCGGTCTCTCTCAATAGATTCCCGGCTCTAGTTTTTACCCGCCTCGTCGCGTTTTACGGCCTTGGCGGCGGCGAGTTCGGCTTTCGCGGCGGCGAGTTCGGCCTTGAGATCGGCCTCGGAGGGCTCCGGGGTTTCGCTCTCGTTCTCTTTGGAAGCTTTCTTGAACTCGTTCATGGATTTACCAATGCCCCTCGCGAGCTCCGGGAGTTTCTTCGCGCCGAAGAGAAGAATCAGCACGCAGAGAATCAGGATGATCTCGGGACCACCGAGGGCAAAGCCGAGAATAGGACTTAGGGACATGATCATGACGGCCGAACCGTGGTTGTTCGTCGTCGGGGAGTAAAGGGAGAATGCACCGGCGTGCGGGGATCGGCCGGCACTCCGACAAGGGCATGTCTGGAAAGAAAAGGGTCCGCGGTGCCTAGGCACGTCAGGGGATCAGCGGACCGGGCGGCGTTCTAAGCGGGGGCGGGGCTTGGGCTCCACGATCTCGGCGGGCTCGGGGCTGACGTAGGCGGCGGGTTTGAGTTCGGCTCCGGCGGTGGTTTGCAAGGTGCCGTCGGGTTGGGTGATTACGTCTTCCACTCGGTAGGGCGTGCCGTCGGCGTGTTGGAGGAATTTCAACCACTCCGGCTCGTGGAAGGGGCGGCTGCCGCGACGGCCGAAGACGACGGTCTGGCCGCCGGTTTCGTCCACCACGCGGTCGCGGTCGAGGCCGCGCGAGACGGCGAGTGCGGGGCCTTCGGTCGGGTAGGTGGCGATCAGCTTGGGTTTGGGCTCGGGGGAGAAACCCATGTAGTTGGGCTGGTTCTCGGGGCTGATGAGCTGGACGACGCGGAGGCCGTTTTTGCCGTCGGCCACGAGGCCGAACATGGAGGCGTTGACTGCCCCGATCTGGATGGCGCGGGTGTCGTTGAGCTGGCCGTCGGCGGTGAAGTGGCTGTGGAGGCGCGGGGCGGCGGGGTTTTTGATGTCAAGGATCGCGAGGCCCTCGGGGCCGTCGGCCACGTAGAGGTAGGTGCGGGCGGCGTAGAGGCCCTCGGCGTGGGCGAGGGGGAGCGTCGCGATAATACGGGGCGAGAGTGGCGCGGAGAGGTCGAAGACTTTGACGCCGTCGGCGTCGGTGACGAAGGCGTGCTGGAACTGGACGGCGATCTTGCGGGGATCGCGCAGGATGGCGGGGGCGGGCGGGGTGGTGAGCTTGGGGTGGAAGGGGTCGGTGACGTCCACCACGGCGAGGCCGGCGGCGCAGACGACGTAGAGGTTGGTGCCGGCCATGTAGGCGTGGGTGGCGCCGTCGAGCGCGTGGTTGGGGTTGAAGCGGACGACGTCTTTTTTCTCGTCGAAGAAGTTGTTGGACGGATCGCCGTCGAGCAGGGTGGCGGCGAGGACCATGACGAGGCCCTCGTCGCGGTCGGTGACGTAGATGAAGCCGTAGTTGAGGCCGATGGGTTGCTCCTGGTTTTCTGGCAGACGGATGCGCAGTGGATCGAGGGCGAGGGTGGAGGGGGAGACGACGCTGGTGGCGTAACGGGTTTTCACATACAGGCGCTGGCCGAGCGGGGAGACGGGGGCGGTGGTGATGCGCTCGGAGAAGGCCTTGTTGTCCACATTGGCGATGTCGAAGACGATGAAACCGGCTTCGCCGGCGGCGGCGTAGAGATACTCGCCGCGCTGGAGGAGGTCGAGAATCTCGCCGCGACC
>JAIYBI010000563.1 GCA_027488595.1 Opitutaceae bacterium
ACGAGGGCGTTGTCGAGTTTCTCCGCGCTGCCGTAAACGGGCAGGATCATGAAGGGAAGGTAGGCGTAGACGAGACCGACCATGACGGCGGCGGGCGTGTAGAGCATCTCCAGCGGCTCGGGGATGACGCGGGCGGCAAGCAAAGTGGCGTTGAGCAGGCCCTCGCTTTTGAGGATGCTGATCCATGCGTAAGTGCGGATGAGGAAGCTCGTCCAAAACGGGATCATTACGAGCAGAAGCAGCCGGTTTCGCACCGAGGCGCTCTGGCGGGCGATGAACCAGCCGACCGGAAAACCCAGCGCCAGGCAGATCGCCGTGGTGATCGCGGCGTAGAGCACGGAGCGCCCAAGCACCTGCAAATAGATTGGCTCGAAAACGCGAGCGTAGTTGCTCCACGTAAATGAAAACACCACCCGCCCCAAGTCGTCGCGCGTGCAAAAACTGTAAACACCTAAGATCGCCATCGGAGCGACCACGAAGAGCAGCAGCCACACGACCATGGGAGCCAGCAAGAGCCAACCCGCCAAGCCGGGCCGACGGGCGTGGGGATTCTCGGCGTTGGCGGAAGGAAGAGTCTGCATCAGGCGCTCGCTACGCTCGCGAAATCCTAAATCCTAAGCGGCTAAATCCTAAAACGAACATCGGCGTCGGTGAGGTTTGGGACGGCGGATCGGGACGGCGGGGCCTGATCTGTTTTAGGATTTAGGCTCTAGGATCTAGGATTTCGGCCTGCGTCACTTGGTGTTTTTCAAATCCGTAATGAGTTCATCAATCGCCGCGCCGACTTCGCCAATGTGGCGGAAGGTATCGAGCTTGCGGGTGGTGGTCGGGTAGCTGGCGGGATTGGCGAGCTGCTCGGTTGAAAGCAGTTTGCGGGCGGCGGTATTGGGGTTGGTGTAAGGGAACTCGTCGGAGATGAGTTTGCTGACCTCGGGCCGGAGGATGTAGTCAATGAAGAGATGCGCGTTTTCAACATTGCGGGCGCGCTTGGGGATGGCGAGCAGGTCCACGAAGAGGTGAGCGCCTTCGGAGGGGAGCACGTATTGGAACTTCTTGTTCTCCTTCCAAAGGATGGCGGCCTCTCCGCCCCAGACCAAGCCGAGGTCAACATCGCCGTTGAGCAGCGCGGTCTTGGGGCTGTCGGAATCAAAGAGTTTGATACGCGGGAACCACTCGGCGAGGACGGGGCGAATGGCGGCGAGGTTGGCCGGGCTGAAATCGTTGAGATCCTTGCCCAACACGTAGAGCGCGGCGACGGCGAGTTCGCGGCCGTCGTCGAGGGCGACGATGCGGTTTTTATTCTTGGCGGAGAAGAGATCGCGATAACCGAGGATGAGCTCGGTGACCTTCTCGGTATTCACCACGATGCCGACCGTGCCGACCATGTAGGGGACGGTGAATTTCTGCTCCGGGTCGTGCGGCATGTTGAGAAACTCGGGCATCAAGTTGCCAAAATTTTTGAGCTTCGACTGGTCAATAGGCGTGAGCAGGCCGTCCTTGATCAGCGCTTCGGCGACGTAGTCGGGCGGTTGAATGAGGTCGTAGCGAGTGCCGCCGGAGAGCAGCTTGGCCAGCATCTCTTCGCCAGAGGCGTAAGTTTCGTAGCTGACCTTGACGCCGGTCTCGGCGGTGAAGCCGTCGAGCACGGCCTGTGGCACGTATTCGGACCAGGCGAAGAGCTTGAGTTCGCCATTCTTCTTGGCTGCGAAGGCACCGGTCGCGCTGAAGGCGACCAGACCGAGGGTGAGGAGGATACGGATTAGTTTCATGGGTGAAAAAAGAGATCAGCGCGCGGCGAGGCGGCGCAGGTATTCGGAGAAGAGAACGAATGCGACAGTCGTCACGATGAAGACGGCCGAGAGCGCATTGAGCATCGGGTTGAGTCCCTTGCGGGCGAGCCCGAATACTTCCTGCGGGAGAGTGCGGGATTCGAGGCCGTTGGTGAAAACCGTGATGATGTATTCGTCGAGCGAGAGCGTGAAAGCCATGAGCCCGCCGGAGATGATGGCAGGCAGCAAACATGGCATGATCACGAGCAGAAACGCCTTGAGCGGCGTGGCTCCGAGATCGAGGGCGGCCTCTTCCAACGCAGGGTCCAGCCCGTGGAGGCGCGCCTGCACTGCGACGAGCACGAAGGGGAAACAGAAGGTCACGTGCGCCAGAATCACCGTGGTGAAACCCAACTCCAGTTGCGCGACGGTGAAGAGGATGAGAAGGCTGATGCCCATGACGATCTCGGGCATGATCATCGGAATGCACACCAAGGCCTGGATCGAGCGGGCGAAGCGGTAGCGGTAGCGATGCAGCAGCCACGCGCCGACCGTGCCGATCAGCACGCTCAAGGTCGTGGCGACAGCGGCGATGATGAGGCTGTTTTTCAGGGCGCGGAGCAGCGGAGTGTTTTCCGCCAAGGCGGCATACCACTTGAACGTAAAGCCCTCCCAAACGACGTTGAGCTTGGACACGTTGAAGGAATAAAAAACCAGCACCGCGATGGGCAGATAC
>JAIYBI010000472.1 GCA_027488595.1 Opitutaceae bacterium
CATCTTTTCTCCCTTCGCCTGCACCCAATCGCCCAGCATCGGCAGCCGGCTTTCGGGACCGATGGTGGAGGCGAGAATCCCCGCGAGCCGGGTTCGCGCCGCCGCAGCGTAGTCCACCCGACCGGAGGAACCCCACTGCGCATGGGCCAGTAACAGAGCGTGTGCGATGTCGGCGTCGCCATCGAAGGCGCTGTTCGATCCTTCGCCCACCGGCACCTGCCAGGTCATCAGCCGCGCGTCCCTGGAACTTGGATAAGCTAGGGCGAAATCAAGCAACCCGTCGAAAATCATCCGCGCCTCCGGGTCCTCCCCCGCCATCAAAGCCACGATCACCATGCCATAACCCTGCCCTTCCGAGACCGTGCGCGCCGCCGCCTTGCCCTTTTTCCCGAAGGCCACGCGATACCGCGTCCTGCCGTCGGAACCAGTCCCGGCTGGTTTGATGAATTCGCGTTTCCATTCGGCGTAAAACGCCCTCACGTCGACATCGAGCTGCGCCTGCGAACGATGATTAGGGCGTATCGAATCCGCCGCATAGGCAACATGCTGGGGGAACGGGCGTGCCGGCGGCTCGGCATAACCCAAGGCCCCGAAGACCAACATGAGCGCGGCGGCTTTGAGATTTGAGGTCATAAAAAGAGTTCCCGCACTTTGACGTCCTGTCGCGACAAAGCACGGTGCAAATCCCATGATTAAAACCGGTCAAAAACTCAAAACTGCGTTCAAACTCAAAGTCGTCCGCGACGGCACCGAAGCCGAGGTCGCGTTCAAAGACCTGCTCACGAAACCGACCATCGTATCGGTTTACATGAAGAACAACACCGGCTCCTGCGATAAGCAGAACGACTCCCTCGCCGCCCACGCCGCCGAGTTCGCCAAACGCGGCTACAAACTCGTGGCCGTCTCGCGCGACACCTGCGGCTCGCACCTGAAATACGCGGTGAAGAAAGGCATCACCTACGTGCTCGCCAGCGACCCGGACGACCTCTTTGCCAAGGCCGCCGACGCCATCGTGGAGAAATCCATGTATGGCAAAACCTACGAGGGTCCGGCGCGCGCCGCGTTCGTGATCGCCAAGGACGGCACCGTGCTCGCCGTCGCCGAGAAGGTGGACACCAAAGACCACGCCGCCCAGCTCCACGCTCTGCTCGACACGATTTAGAATCGCGGGCGCGAAGGGACGGGCTCAATGTCGCGTGATTGCTCCGCCTCGCACGGCGGCGTCTTCACCATGTCTACTTCGCCCAAGCCACCCACCATCCAGGAGCTCCGCGCCGCGCGCGGCGGGGCCAAGCCTTCCTTCGTCCGTCGCTTTCGCGGCTGGTTGATCGCCGCCGCCTTGTTCGTCGGCCTGATCGCATTCGCCTTCCTCGGCCTGCCGCCGATCGTGAAGGCGCGGGCATTGCAGGAACTCTCCACCCGCCTCGGACGCGAGGTCACGATCGAGAAAATCCGCATCAACCCCCTCGTTCTTTCAGCGAGCATCGAGGGGCTCGCCATCGCCGAAGCGGACAAATCCGCCGGCGAATTCCTGGGCTGGAAACGCGTCTACGTGAATGTGGACTCATGGTCCCTCATTCGCGGCGGCATCGGCTTCAGCGAAATCGCGGTGGACGGTTTTCGCGCCCACGTCGCGAAGGGGAAAAACGGCGGACTCAGCTTTGACGATATCATCGCCAAACTCACAGCGCCCGATCCTTCCGCCCAGGCTGCGGCACCGAAAGATCCGAAGGCCAAACCGCTTGCCTTGAGCATCGGCAAACTCGCCATCACCGACGCCAAACTCTCCTTCGACGACGCCAGTCTCGAGCGTCCCTTCGCCACCGTGCTGGGGCCGCTGACCTTCTCGCTTCAGGATTTCCGCACCGTGGGCGATCCAAATTCGCCTTACCAATTCGAAGCCATCACCGGCGCGGGCGAACGCCTTGCCTGGAAAGGCACCGTCTCGATGGACCCGGTCAAATCCCAGGGCGAACTCGCAATCACCGGCCTCGATCTCGCCCGCCTTGCCCCTTACTACCACAAATTCATCACCGGCGAACTTCGCTCCGCCTTGGCGGATTTTTCCGGTAAATACACCTTCACCCTCGCCGACGGTGTGCCGGCCCTTACCTTGGCTGATGGTGCCTTCGCCTTGCGCGAAGTGCGCTTTGGCGCCGCGGGAAGCGAAGCGGATGCCTTCGCGTTGAAGCGTCTCGCGGTCACCGGCGTGACGGCCGATTCCGCCGCCCAAAAAGCCTCCATCAACCGCATCGCCATCGAGGGGGTGACGGTAAAGGCCGTGCGCGACGCCGCCGGCATTGATCTGCTCCGCCTAGTGACGCCGCAGCTGCCCGAGAACACCTCCGCCCCCAACACCGCGCCCGCCGCCACCGCCGCGAGCACCGGATCAGCTCCGTCCGTCACCGTGGGCGAAGTCAGCGTATCCGGCGTGCAATTGGATCTCACCGACCTCACCACGCTGCGCCCGGCCCAGCATCGCATAGACGACATCAAGTTCATCGTCCGCGACCTCGACTCGACCAAGCTCGCGAAAGCGCTGCCCTTCGACCTCACCGTGCTGCTGCCCCACGATGGCCGAGTGCAGGTCGCAGGCAACGCCACTCCGCAACCCCTCGCGGCCAAACTCTCACTCGAACTCGCCAACGTGCCCTTTGCCAACGCCAGCCCATACGTCGAGCCGTTCCTCAACATCCGCCTCGCCGACGGCGCGCTCCGCGCCAAAGGCGACGCCTCGCTCGAAAACGGCGTGCTCACCTACACCGGCGACTTCGGCATCGAGCGCTTTGCCGCGGTGGATGGAAAACTCGCCCAAGACTTTTTGAAATTCACCGAGGTCGGCGTCAGCGGCATCCAGCTCACCAGCAAGCCCCTCGCCCTCGCCATTGATGAGATCAAAATCGTGGACCCGTCCGTCGCCGTGCGCATCGAGAGCGACGGCTCGCTCAGCATTGCGAAGGCATTGAAATCATCACCCGCGTCCGTCCCCTCCCCCGCCGCCACGCCGTCCGACGCCCCCTCGACCGTCACATTCAATCCCGCCGCCGCCGCGTCAGCCGCGCCTTCCGAAGCTTCAGCGAAGGAGGGACCGCCTCCGCCCATCACCATCGGCCGCGTGGTCCTTCAAAACGGCAACTTCCGCTACGCTGACGCCTCAATCACGCCGAACGCCCGCGCCGCCCTCACCGATTTCAGCGGCACGATAACCGGACTCTCCTCCGCCGCCCCCGCCCGCGCCGACGTGGACATCCGCGGCAAGGTGGACGGCACCGCTCCGGTCGCCATCACTGGCAAGCTGAATCCCCTTGGGAAGCCCGCCTACAGCGACATAAAAATCGCCTTCAAAAACATAGACCTCCAGCCCGGCGCCGGCCCCTACGTCGGCAAGTTCGCCGGCTACGAGCTTTCCCGGGGCAGCCTCAACGTAGACGTGGATTTCAAACTCCAGAATCGCGCCATCAACAGCAGCAACGTGGTCACGCTCGACCAGTTTTTCCTCGGAGCGAAAACCAACAGCCCCGACGCCACCAAACTCCCAGTCGGCCTCGCCCTCGCGCTGCTTCGCGACAGCAGCGGCAAAATCGTCATAGACCTGCCGGTCAAAGGCAGCCTCGACGACCCCAACTTCAAAATCGGCCGCGTTCTTTTACGCGTCCTCGGCAACGTGCTAGTCAAGGCCGCGACCTCGCCCTTCTCGCTGCTCGGCGCAGCGTTTGGCGGGGGCGGAGACGAGCTTGCCTATCAAGAATTCACCGCCGGCGCGTCCACGCTCGACGAGGCCGATGTCAAAAAACTCACCACCGTCGCCAAAGCGCTCACAGCCCGCCCCGCGCTCAACCTCGATCTCGAAGGAGCTTACGACCCGGTTACCGATCTCGCCGCGCTCCGCCTGGTGCAACTTGAACAACAGATCCGCAACGCCGCATGGGAGACCCGCCGCCAGGCCGACCCCAACACCCCCGCCCCCGAAGCCTTGGAGATTTCCCCTGAGCTGCGCTCTGGCATGATCGCCAAGCTTTACGCCGCCGCGTTCCCCTCCCCCGCCGCCGCTTCCGCCGAGTCTGCGGCGCTTCCACCCGATGCCGCGACCGTCCCGGTAGACGTGCCCAAACCGCCCGCCCCCGTTCCCGCCGTCGCGAAACCAGCAGACAGGCCTGCGCCCTTTGCGCCCGGCCTGAAGCCGCGGCCGCCGCGTGAGATCGGCCGGTTGCCGAGCTACGCCGCACGCACCTCGCCCCGCCCGGCGGCAACCGTTCCCGCGCCGTTGCCGTCGGCAGACTCCGAGGCCAAATCTCCCGCCGGTGCGGACTCCAAGGACTCCGCGCCCGCCCCGGCGCCATCGCTCCTGCCCCCCGCCGAAATGGAAGCCCAACTCGCCGCCACGATCGCCATCCCCGACGAGTCCCTGCGTGCGCTCGCCGAAGCCCGCGCCCAGGCCGCGCGCGCCTGGCTGCTGGAACAGGGCAAGGTGCCCGCCGAGCGCGTTTTCCTCACCGCGCCCACGACCAAGGGCAGCCGCGTCCAACTCAACCTGCGTTGAACATTTGAGCGTCCGGATCGAATGTCGCTCGGGCTGCGGAGCGTGTTGTATTGCTCCTAGCATTACATCGCCGATTCCCGGAATGCCGCTGGGCAAGCCGGCCGGCGTGCCTTGCGTGCAACTCCTCCCGGACTTGCGCTGCGCGATTTTCGGACGGCCGGAACGCCCCGCGTTCTGCGTGTCGCTGCGCCCGACAAACGACATGTGCGGCGCGGACCGGCTCGATGCCCTCGCCCGCCTGGGCGCGCTGGAAAACGCCACGCGCCCGGACTGAAGCGGCGGTGATTTTCCGCGAGCCTATTTCCAAGGCCAGAGGCTCGATATCCAGCGCTTCGGCGCACCCGCCGTGGCGAGCGCGACCGGGGAATCTCCGGCCCCGGACTTCGGCTTCGCCGGCAACGCCACGGAGGCCTCGGGGTGGAGCAGGCGCTGAAGCAATGCGCAAACCGCAGACTCCAGACTGAGATCTTCCAGGGAAACGACGAGGCGGCTCAAGGGCATGCCTTGCTCGTGCTGGGCGCGCAGTTGTTTCAACTGCGCCGCGAAGTAGGTTACGTTCGCAGCCAGATCCGCTTGAAGCGCCTCCGGGACGACCCCGCCATGACGGGCCAGCATGACCCTTTGTTCCAAGTCCATCGGGCGCACCAGGAGCGCCAGTGCTTCGACGAGGTGGAGGCCTGTGCTCTTCGGACGGAAAGGCAGGAAGGTGGCCAGCGTGGCCTCGTCAATGTGGGCAACGGCATTGAGCACGTCGCGGAACTCGCCACCCACGATCACCGCTCGCGAGGCGCGGCGGGCGAACAGCAGGAAATCGGAGAGCGTCACCATGCCCTGATCGCGGCAAAAGTTTTTCGTGCCGGGCGCGAAAGCACAAAGACTGAGCGGAAAGTCGGCGGGGATATCGAGCCGGGCCAGATTGCGTTGAATCCCGTCGCCGAGCTTGCCCTCGGACGCCGCCGCCGAGGCGGCCGACGGCAGCATCGCGCCGAACGACTGGTCGAATTCCAGCGTGCCCTTGAGGATCTCGACCAGATCATCGAAACGCGCCGGTGACAGCCCGCGCGAGCGCAAACGATCCAAAACCTCGGAGTGATGAAGATCAATGTAGGCGGCGGGCTTCTCCTCCGGGTCAGGCAAGGCCCAGGCGCAGCCCTCGATGTTTTGCGCGAGGCTGAACAAAGGGGTTTCGGTTAGAATCGAACGTTGGAAGGCGGTCCGAATCTCGTCCCACGCTTCGGGAGTGATTTTGAGGGTGGCACGTTGAGGCTGCGGGTTCATGGCGCGGGTGGTCATAGCGGATGGTGAGCGAGAATTTCGCGAGCGAGGCTGCGGTAGTCGGAGACCACGTTGCCCGTATCTTCGGTGGATTCCTCCCCGATCAATGTAACCGGAAGTCCGAGGGTGACGGCGCGGCGGACGAGCGTCGCATCCCGCACCTGGGAGGAGAAAATCTTGGCGTTCTTCGCCACACTTTGGGCGGTCTTGAACTGATTAAGACGAAGCTGCATCCGCATCCGCGGCACTTCGATGTCGGTGCCGGTTTTAATCGCGTTGAAAAGGATGCCCTGCACCTGCGCCGCCGCCCCGAACGAGTGATGACGGAAGCCGTCGGCGACTTCATGGAATGCGAGCAGCTTCTCGACCAAAAGAGTGAAACCGATCAGCGAGAGGGCATCCGGGTTGGACGGCACGTAGATCTCCGAGGCGGAAAACACTCCGCACTGCGAGGCGCGCAGGATGTTGGGCGGACAGTCAAAGAAAATGAAGTCATACTCCTTCTCCACCAGCGCGAGTTGTTCGCGGAAGCTCCGGTAGGCAGGCTTGCGGGGGTTGCCGTTGTAGTCCGCCTCGAGATCCACAAGGTTAAAAGTCGTGGGCAACAAATCGAGGCCCGGCAACAGGCGCTCGCCGGCCCGATTCTCGACCACATCACGGATGATAAGGTCGGCGACGGCGGGAGGATTCGGGCGAAACAGCGCAGGCAACGCGGCGTTTTTGCGCTCGACCAGTGCATTCCAACGCTCGAGCCGCAACAACCAGATGGATGAGTTTGACTGGGTATCGAGGTCACACAGAAGCACGCGATTTCCGAGTTGGGCCAGCGAGGCGGCGACGTTTACGATCAACGATGTTTTCCCGACTCCTCCCTTGTAGTTAATAAATGCGATGCGACGTGTCATAATTTAAAAAGCGGTAAAAACCACCCTTCCCTACAAGTCGTCCCGCCATCTTCCGCGCGCAAGATGCAAGCGCCCTTTATCGGGTTACAACTGCGTAACAATAAACTCGATACGCCACTTTTTTGCACGGAAGGTTACAAGCTGGTAACAGTCAGGTTAAATCGAGCAAAAGACGCCTTTCCCGTTTGCGAGGCAGGGGTGACACGCGCATCCGGCATGGAATGAACATTACCGCCGTCACTCTCAGCGCTTTTAGCAATCTTGCCGGGTCCGCCCTCGCCGGCGACATCAGGCACCTGCTGACCAATCCCGTCTACACCCACCTCGTGCTTTTCTCGGACGTGGCGGGCGAGCAGTTGGCGATCCTGCCCGTCGGCCCCTACGAACAATACAAGTTCATCGAGGAGTTGGAGGGTAAAGAA
>JAIYBI010000193.1 GCA_027488595.1 Opitutaceae bacterium
CTCTACGCCTCCGCCAGCCAGTGGCGAACCATGTGGGACCCGGAGCACATGGGGCGGGTGTGCTGGGCCTTCGTGAGCTCCAGCTTCGTCTGGCCGCGCCCGCCGGGCTATTTCTGGATCCCACCATGGGACACTCCCTTCCGCTCCTACGAGGATAACGTCGCCTTCGCGTGCGCCGCCCTGCTCTGGCTGGGGTCCATCCTCTTTTTCATCCGCTCGCCAAGGGCCCTTGTCGCCTACCTCATTGGCACCGTGGGCGTAGCCACCTTTCTCTACGCCAAATACCTCGGCTTCATACGCCACACTGGATTTCTCTTTTTCGCGTTCATTTATGCTTACTGGATTCTCTTTGCCTCCGCGACTCCGAAGCAAAAGAAGAGCAACCCGTGGCGTTTCCGTATTCCCAGCCTGATCCTCACCGCCATGCTGATCACCCAGGCGATCACTGGCATCTGGGCGCTCAAAGAGGACTACAATCGCCCCTTTTCATGCGGTAAGGAAGCGGTGGAGTATCTGAGGAAGAACAACTTGGTCGACTCCTTTATAGCAGTTGGTCCCGATTGGGCCGGAGCACCTATTTCCGGCTATTTAAATCGTCCACTCTATTACCCCTACACCGGGCGCATGGGCAGCTTCACTCGTTGGGATACCCACCGCCGGGAGAACATGACCGGCGAGGAGCTTTATCGAAACGCCCGGGCCGCCGCGCCCGCCGGCCCCTTTATACTCATCTTGGACCACACTCTCGATGCCGATCTAATGAAGAAACATAACATCGAGCTGCGAGCCCATATCGCCGGCTCCATGACGCCCTTCGAGGAATATCATATTCACTACTGTCCCTGAGCGCTTTGCCGAGCCGTTCAAATTTTTCGCCGGGCGTAAACGATCATCTTGGTCAGGGGATTTACATAGACCCGCACCTGCTCGATCCGCAGAAGTCCGACCAACCCAGAAAAGAGCCCCCCGAAAAGCGGCGAAACCAGTTTTAACCGGTGCGCGAGGAAGCCCAGCCTGAAATAATGCCCGTGGGATTCAATCTTTATAACCTCAAACCCCTCTTTGTCCAAAAGGTCGCGGATTGATTTCCGGGTGAAGAAAAACACATGCTCCCGCACTCGTCGGAAATCCTCAATCCGGGTCCCTAAAATCCTGGAAACTATTCCATCACAGTCCATTGTAGTCAGCACCAACAAGCCACCAGGCTTCACCAAACCGCGTATGTGCGCCATGCTTTGCATGGGGTCCAGAAAATGCTCGATCACATCCATCAACGTGATCACGTCGAAGGGCTGATCGTTAAAGTCCAGAATGTCGCCCGAATACACCGGAAACACATACTTGGATTTTAACCGGTTTGCGGCCACCTGGTTGAACTCCACTCCGCTCACCTGAAACCCTTCATCGTGAGCAACGTCCATCAGATACCCCAGTCCGCATCCAATATCAAGAAACCGGGACTGTCCGCCAGAGAACGAGGTCAAATGTAACTTAACTTCGCGAAGCAGTCCTTGGTAGGCCGATTGCTTCATAAAACGCTCTTCAAAATAATCATAGTAACCGTAAAGGTGCGAGGTTCCCTCAAAAAAATGACTGTTCTGAAAATACGAAGCATCGTAAACAGCATGCAGATCAGCGATCTGGGGCCGGGGATCCAGCCACATCAAGGTGCAAGGCCTGCAACGCAAAATTCGATGTTCACCCACGGTATACTTCGTAAAAACGTCCGAAGCCCCGCAATGCGGACATCCGTGAGAAAATGAACGATCAGTATCGTCTTCCTTCATAAAAATTGCGTTGGGGAAACAGGCTCTGCGCAAATCAAGGTTTTGGCGGAAAAGGCGCGTCTTTCCTGAAGCCGGAAGCGTGTAACGTTCATCCTCACATGCGAGCCCTAAATCACGCATAAAACTGCTCGCTGCGGGCGTTTTCAAAAAATCCGCCGTCCGCTTGGAAATTCGTTTACTAACCGGAACAGACCCTGCTTGCTTCGACCCAAGCCCCTTCACCGTAATTGTATAGCTAACCGCAGACTCAGCCCGCCGACTCCCTTGGCCACCGCCCCCACATCAAATACCCCGGATTTCCCTCTCCCTCAGGACCGCGTCAAGCGAGAGGAGTTCTGGCTGATCGGGTGGCTCGTTTTACTGGCTGCTGGACTGCGTTTATTGTTTTTCTCCGGTCTTTATGGCCACGACGACTGGGTTTATCTTTTCTATATAAGGAGCCATTTAAACGGACAAAACACCGAGCTCTTGCAATCCCTCTGGGGCCTGCGCTTCCCCATTTGGGTTCCGGTCGCCCTGGCCTTCAAGTGCTTTGGCGTCTCCTATTGGGCCGCCTTTCTTCCCGGCTTCCTCTGCGGACTGGCCACCATCCCGATGGTTTATATCGGGCTTCGTTTTCTCCGTTTCGGGATGGGAATCGCAACCTTGGGCGCCGTTTTTCTCATCCTAAATCCGATAGACTTTCTGGTTTCGACAACCTTCCGCGGTGATATCGAAATGTCGTTTTACGGCGGGGCTATCGTGCTTGCGATCATACTGATGAGGAAGGCGGAGGGGCGGAGGAAAATGTATTGGGGCGTCGCGACCGGCATAATCTGGGCGCTCTCCGCCCTCACCAAGGAATGGGGCTATGTCTTTGCCTGGGGCATCTTTATTGTCGCCCTGGTGGATCTCATTTCGAAGCGCCGCCTCCCTTGGGAGTATGCCGCAGTCGCCTTAGGTTTCGGTCTCATGATTTTTCTCGATGCCGCTCTGCTCCGCTTCCTGACCGGCGATTGGCTCGCCCGCGTGCACACTTCGCTCAGTTGGTATCAAAATGCGGGCGTCAGGGGCGAATACCTCTACGATGGCTCCACCCATTACCGCTATCTCTCGGATCTTTTTCTGGGGCTGCACACCGAGTTGACCGCACCCGGCCAGTCCCACCACTACGCGCCTTATGTCTGGTTTGGGCAACAAATTAACCAGCCCCTGCTGGTCAATCATTACCCCTACTTCGGCCCCTATATGTGGCTGCTCTTGATCACGCTGGCCATAACGCTTTTCACCCGGGGGCCGGCCCGGGTCGCCGCCTGCTTTATAACGGGCATTCTGCTCTGGATCGAGTTTGGGAGCATGAGCTGGAAGACTTATCTGCCTTTTCACAAGGAGCCGCGCTACTTTACTATTATCAGCGTGCCCGCCGCCCTCGTCATGGCCGCGGCGGCGGCAAAGGTTTTTAAGGCCGGTGTCCCCCGTCTGTATAAAATTTTAACAGCGGGGTGTATCGCCGGAATCGCGATCACGGTTGTCCATGTAATTTATACAAATCACCAAGCCTATATCTACGGCCGCGATTTCATGCCGCAGCTCATTTCCTGGCTGGATAAACACCCGGGCGCCAGGCTTTGGGCCCGCGCCTCCATTCAAAACGAGATTGATCTGCGCACCGGCTATCGCTTCGCCGACCCCGCACATGACCATGCCGGTCAACCTGGCTACGGAGCGGTGATGGACGCGGCGCTTGGCTACAAGCGAGAGGTCGGCGACTTTGTATTAATCCAACCCGACTGGCCGGATCCCGCCAGCCAGTTTCCCGCCGCCGGGAGCCAGCGTCTTCGTTTGGTGGGGTTTGTAAGCGGACGATACTCCAGCGGGATGATTTACCAACTGATCCCCCCGGAAAAGGCTGCGGATGAAAGCACCTTTTTGAGCGATGAAAAACCTGCCTTCGAGGACTTTTCCTTCTCCAGCGCCAGGTGGGACGCCTCTTTCGACACCTCGCCCATCGTCATAAACGGCGTGCGTTACCGTCGCGGGATCGGCGTCCACTCCCGATCCGAGATCGTCTTCCCGGTGCGCGCTCAGTGTCCGGTTTTCTCCGCCAAAATCGGGCTGGAGGACTCCGCGACTGGAACACAGGGGAGCGTGGTATTTTCCGTCTTCGGCGACAAAACGCTCTTATACCAATCTCCGGTCATGCGCTCAAAGTCCCCGACTCTGGAGCTGGACATTGATCTTGGCGAAGCCCGCGAGATCCGGCTCGTGGTGGACGACGCCGGTGACGGCAACAGCGTGGACCATGCCGCGTGGGCGGAGCCAAAGATGAGTCCCCGCAAAACCAAGTGACCAAGTCTTCGCGACCCGACTCGCGCCTCAAAGCCGTTGCAGGTGGAAGCCGCCGTCCACGTCGAAAGCGGCACCGGTCGTAAAGGGGAAACGGTCTTCCGCGATCGCCCGCACCGCGCGGCCGATGTCCTCGGGTTTACCCCAGCGGCGGATCGGCGTGATGCCGCGTTCGTCTTCGAGGATGAGCTTGTCGTATTTGGCCTTCACTCCGCCGGTCATGTCGGTGGCGATCACGCCGGGGCGGATTTCGTATACGTTAATACCGTCCTGCGCGAGGCGGTCGGCGAAGAGCTTAGTCATCATCGCGAGCCCGGCTTTCACCATGCAGTAATCGCCGCGGTTGATCGAAGCGGTGTAAACCGAGATCGAGGTAATGTTCACGATCCGTCCCCGAAAACCTTCCGCGTCGGGCGCCTGCGCGATCATCTGTTTGGCGACGAGCTGGCTGAGGAAAAACGGTCCTTTGAGGTTGATCGCAAAGAGTCGGTCAAAGCTCTCCTCGCCCGCATCCAGCAAATCGGCACGCACCGTCGGCGCCACTCCGGCGTTGTTCACCAGAACATCAATGCGGCCAAACTGCTTCACCGTCTCCGCCACGACCCGCGCGCGATCCGCTGCGACCGAGACGTCGCCTTGCACGATGAAACCGTCGCCCCCGGCGGCACGCACGAGCGCGAGCGCCTCATTGGCCGCCGCTTCGTTGCCGGCGTAGTTGATCGCCACGCGGGCACCGGCTTTGGCCAGCTCCACCGCGATCCCGCGCCCGATGCCACGCGACGCCCCTGTGACCAACGCACTCATACCAAGATTGTTCATAGAAGCTGCAGGCAAACGTTCCCTTGCCCTCTCGCAAATCCAAATCCGGAAGACCCGCGAGGGGTGAGCGGTTCGGTGCTACTGAAGCCAATTGCTATGTCGTTCAAACTTTGGTTGAATCGCTCCGTTTTCAAAAAGCGGTCCGACCTTTCCCCGCACGCGAGAATCGAACTCCTCTCTCCCGAAACCCGGACGTTTAACGCGCCTTTCCCAAAGCTGGGTCTCATACGCCAAAATCACACTAAAGAAGTAACTTTACGATTTGTGTTTCAACTCCGTGACAATACCGTGCCCTACCCTTAAAGCACAACAGTCTCACCATGATCGCCTCTACTCAAACCAATCACCCCCTCCGCGGCAGCGCGGAATCCAGCACTCCCAAGCAGCGAATTGATCTCGCCTGCTCCCACCTGCGCGCATCCGGCCTGCGTATCACCCAGCCGCGCATCGCCATCCTAAAGGTTCTCATGGGCCACGATGGTCCCGTGAGCATTGAGCAGATTCACGAACAGCTCACCAGCAAGGCCTGTGACCTCGTCACCGTCTACCGCTGTCTGGCCGCCTTCGAAGAAATCGGCCTGGTGCGACGTTCCTTTTTTCACAATGGCACCAGCCTCTACCGGATCAGCGATCAACAACAGGTGGACTACCACGTGGTCGCGAAAGACACCGGCGAGATCCGCACTCTCGACGCCTCCACCAGCGCCACACTCGCCGAGGCGATCGGCAAGGTCGAAGAGCTGTTAAAATCCCAAGGCTATTCAGAGGTCAGCCACATCGTGGAGTTCTTCGCAAAAACCTCCGATGCACAGACCGTGAAGCGCACCGGCAGCCCGAAGTTGGCCGTCAACGCCGGGATCTAAAGTCGCGGATCGCTCGGGCGGACCGCGCCCACCCGTCCATTTTCCAGCCGCAGCGACCCCAGAGGGGTCCTGCGGCTTTTTCACGTCTCACCAACAACCACACTTCACCCGTCACCGGGCTTGAGCCGTGCAACGGTAGCCCACTCCGTGCACCGTGATTATGGTGTGGGGCGCTTCGCCATCGGGCTCGATTTTTTTGCGCAATTGCGCGACGTGCTGATCGAGTGTCCGCGTCGTCCCGAAGTATCCCACTCCCCACACCGCGTTAAGCAAGGCGTCCCGCGTCAGGGTCTCCCCGGGATGCGCCGCAAAGGTCTCCGCCAGCTTGAGCTCGCGCGCGGTCAGGCTCTCCGGCGCATAGCCCGGTCGGCGCGCCGTGAAGGCATTGCGATCTATCTCCGCCACCCCGAGCCGAAAAACCGCCGGCACGCTGGCCGCACTCGCGGCCGCCGCACCCGCCGCCGTGAGCCGCCCGCGCCGAAGCAACGCCTCCACTCTCGCCAGCAACTCGTGCACGCCAAACGGTTTTACCACGTAGTCATCGGCTCCGAGTTTGAGGCCCACCACCTTGTCCACCTCTTCGCCCTTGGCGGTGAGCAGCAACACGGGAGTAACCGCACCGGTGGCACGAAGCTCGCGGCATACGTCATACCCGCTGGCTTTGGGCATCATGACGTCGAGCACGACCAAATCGTATTTCTGTTGCGGATACAGCCTCAGCGCCTGCGCACCGTCGGCGGCGGCGACCACGTCGTAGCCTTCGCTTTCCAACGTGGCGACCAGCCCGAGGCGGATGTTGGCGTCGTCTTCGGCGATGAGGATGCGAGCTTTCATGGAGAAACGGGAATACGCTCGACCGGACCGGGCAGGATGAGAATGAACGCGGCTCCGCCATCCGCGCGCGTCCCGCACCGCAAGTCGCCGCCGAGCCCGCGCGCGAGTTGCCGCGCAATGCTCAGACCAAGTCCGGCGCCGGATTTCTCGGCGGTGAGCCGGTTGTCCACCCGATGAAACTTCTCAAAAATGCGTTGATGCTGATCGCCCGGAACGCCTGGTCCACGATCCATCACCGTGATGGCGACGCCTCCTTCGCGGCGCTCGGCCAGTTGAAGCGTAACTTCGCCTCCTTCGGCCGCGTATTTCGCGGCATTATCGAAAAGGTTGAGCACTATCTGCTCAACTGCCTCAAAGTCTGTCTGCACCCACACCGCGTGCGCGTCTTCCACGCAAACCTGCAAGGCGAGGCCCGCCTCCGCCAGTCGAGGACCATGGACCCCGGCCAGACGCCGCAGCGAGGCCGCCAAATCACACCGCGCCAACGCATACTTTTTCTTCCCCGCCTCCAGCCGGCTGAAGTCGAGCACGTTGCCCACCAGCCGCCCGAGGCGCTGGGTCTCGCGTCCGATGGTGGCAAGGTAGTCCGCCTGCTTCGCCGGATCACGCACACGCCCCTGCTCAAGCAACTCCGCATACAAACGTATGGTCGTGAGCGGCGTCTTTAACTCGTGCGACACGTTCGCCACGAAGGAAGTTTTCAGCGCCGCCTCCGCCTCGCTGAGTCGCGCCTGCCGGACCAGCAGCGCGCCAGCGGCCAGGATGGCGAGCACGAGGAGCGCGATCAGAGTCGCACCCAGCGCAAAAAAACCGCCGGACATGGACGACTCATAACCCGCCGCGACCGCGTAGCCGACCACGGTCCAGCCGGGCAAAGCCGCGCCCGCGAGAGGCACCTCCAGCGCGATGGGCAAATCACCGCCTCCGACTGCGTGCCATGCGCGGCCCGTCGAATCACGCAGCGAATAACCTTCGCCGGCTGCGGTCGCGGACGGAAACACCTCGCCGAGCCGGGCTTTGATGGCATCGAGGCGCAACTCCAACCCCACCACCGTGCGGTCGGGCAGCTCCCGCCAGCCAAAAAGGTGCAGCCCGTCGGCGTCACGCCAGGGCGACCAGCCGGAGCGCGTGATCGGCTCAGCAACGGCGATATCGGCTTCCTTGGCGTCGGCCACGCGCATGCCGACGGACGCGCCTGGCTCGGACACCTCGGCCGGCGAAGCCTTCTCCTTGGCCTCGACCGCGGCATAAGCGGGGGGCGCGGCTGCAACGGGCGCAGACATGGCGGCCGGCGCGGCCGGGGCACTGGAAACGGAAGCGAACCCCAATGCCGCGGCCTTTCGCGGCTCGGCGGCGGCTTGCGACGCGACGTCGGCGTAGTTCCGCACTTTTGCCACCTCCTGGATTTCCTGCCGGGCACGCTGGTATTGGACAACGTTGCTGGAGATATCGCGGCGCGCGTCGGCTTCTTTGAGCATGGCCTGATCGGTTGCTTCGTCTTTGGCGGCGACGGAGTCGGTCATGCCGTCGCGTTTCGCCGCGAGAACCGGCATCGACGGCGGCGCGGGGCCCCAAGGCGGTCCTTGCGCCAGCCAGGAGCGAACCGGATCGCTCGCCGCGCCCCAGACCGGCCGGCCTTCGGCGGTCACACGAAAAACGTCGCGCACCAGCGGATTGGTCGCCTGCCACTCGGTCAAAAACGCGCGCGGCTCGGAGGCAGGTGCCTCCAGCAACGTGGCCATCAACGCCGATTGAACGTCGCCTACGAGGAGTTCGATGTTTTCTGCAATCAAACGCGCGCGGGTCTCGACCGCCGCACGGCCCGAGTCGCGCGCCGCCTGCTCGCGCTCGGCCAGGCGCGACTGCTCGCGGGCCAGCAAACCAAGGGCCAGTCCGCCAACCGCCAGCGCGGGCAGGAGGAGCAACAGGCCGTAAAGCCAGAGGCGGCGGGCGGCGGAGCGGTTCATTTCCAGTCGTAGCGAACGCGATAGGTAATGACCTTTTCCTCGTCGGGCTTGAGCGTCACGCGGAACTCGACGGTGCCGGCGGAGGTTTTCTCGGAGGGATCAGATTGCTGGATGAGTTTCCAATTCGGGCCGGTGCTGAAGTGATCAACGACGCGCACTTCGACTGTATCGGCTTTCCGGTTACGCAGCTTCACCTCGAAGGCTTCTTCGCGGAAATCATTGCGGCTGCTCATCTGTGAATCGGTGGACTTTTTTTCCACTGCGATGTCGAACACGTCGCCGGTGTAGAGGCGGACGGTCTCGTTGCGGGCGGTATGGTCGAGGTTGTTTTCGCCGACAAACTCCAAGCGGCCGTCGGCGGCATCCTGGCGGTAGAAACGGGTGCGCCCTTTTGGCAGCGGCAGACCGAGGCCGCCGTTTTCCTTGGTGTTCTTGAACTCGCGGACGGTGGCGACTTTCGCGCCATATTTTTGCTGGTCGTAGATGTAGAGCTGCGGCGCGGTCACGCCGGTCGCGCGCAGGAATTCGACCTGCTTCGTCTCCTGGTCGCGCAGGGTCACGGGGCGCGGGAGCGAGTAGAGGTGAAACTCGTCGAAGGCTTTCTCCGTCACGTCGGCTGGGGCCATCGAATCCATCGCCATCATCGCGACGCCGACTTTGCGCATCCTGCGGTAATCTTCAACCTGGGGCTGCACGCGATTCACATCGCCGGCCATGAGTTTGACCGTGGCATCGTCAAAGCGTTTGCCGGTGCTGTTGGTCACCGTGACCCAGCCGACGATGTCCACCTGGTCACCCTTTTCGGGTGCGACGAGGTTGTAGGCTGCCTGCCAGCTCATGCCGTTGGTCACATAACCCAACTCGGCCTTGAGTTTCGCGGCCTCGGCGGAGTGCAATTGCCACGAAAGCGTGGGCTGCAAAATCGCGTCGTCGCCGAGTGAGGGGAAGATCGGCTGGCCGGGGAGCGAGAAGCGAAGTTTGCCGTCCACCTCAATGATGGGCGTGGCAGCGGAGCCGGCGGAGTTGTAACCGCTGCGGATGACGCGGCCCTTGACGACGTATTCCTTGGCGTCCTGGTCGCGCACGAGGAAGTCGAGGGACTTGCCCTCGTTGAGCGAAAGCAGCAGGCCCTCCGAGGCGGCGTCGGCGCGGTAGCTTTGCTCAAGAATGCGGAGGGCAACCTTGCCCGTGACATCTCGAAGCACCACCGAGTCGGCCTCGACCTGGGTGGTCGCGCCGGAGAAGTTAACCAGATTAACGCCGGCCTTGAGATCGAGCGGCACGAGCTCGCGCACGACGGCGAAGTTTTGGTTGTAGATGGTGAGCGCGGTCTGCGCAGAAAGCGCGACGGGGAGGCAAAGCGGCAGAGCCGCGAGCAGGGCGGAGAGGCGGGTGGTTTTCATGGGTGTGAAGGGAGACTGCCCGAAGCGGCGGGCCTTGGGCAGTCTGGAATTGTCAGGTTTGTGTCAGGTGCGGAATTCAAACGGCGTTACTCGGCGCGCTGCTGGTTGTAGGTTTGCTGGGCCTTGGCGCGGTATTCTTTTCGGTCGGCGCTGCTCAATCCATCGGCCTCGACTTTGGCGGCGGCAGGCGCAGCAGGCGCGGCGGCGGCCACGACGGCGGAGTTTGAGTATTCACGCCCCATCTTTTCGAGGGATGAACCCACCTCGCGCAGCCGGCTGGCGGCCTCGTCGCGGCGGCCGGCATCTACCAGCACCACGACCTCGTCCTTGGCCTCGGCAATGCGGTTCGCGGCGTAGTCGGCCTGCACCTGATGGTTTGCGGAGCTCACGACCTCGGAGCGCGCCTCGGAAAAACTCACCTCGGCCCGGGCGCTTTGGGTGGCGGGGCGGGCGTCGGCGGCATTTTCATAACGCACCTCGGCGCGGGCGACCTCACGGGTGGTGCGGGGCTTCGCGGCATCAATCTCCACTTCGACGAGGGCGAACTTTTCCTGGCTGCCGTAGAGCTGGTTCAGCTCGACGAAGGCGCGGCGATTTTCGATCCGTCCTTCGCGACCGACGAGGCGCACGGGGCGCACGCCTTCGGGAAAGGTCACCTCGATCACGACGCGGCGGGCGACGATGCTCAGCACATCACCGAGTTCCTCGCCAAAAATGCGGCCGAGGTCGCGGCTGTTTTCCACAAAGTAAGTGTTGCCGTCGCTGCGGCGGGCGAGGCGCGTCATGAGGTCTTCATTGAAGTCGAGACCGAGCCCGATGGTGGACACGGAGATGCCCTCGCGCACGAGTTGCGCGCCGAGCGAGCCGAGCGCCTCGGGCGTCTGCGGGCCGACGTTGGCCTGACCATCGGAGAGCAGGATAACGCGGTGGGTGTAGCCATCCTCGATGTGACGGCGCAGCGCCTCGGCCCCGGCGACGACGCCGCCGTAGAGGTTGGTGCCGCCGTTGGCGGTGATGGTTTCGATGGCCTCGGAGACGGCGGAACCATCGCCGACACGGCGGGCGGGGATGAGGGTGCGCACGCCGTTGTCGAAGGCGACGACCGACACCAGGTCGTCGGGACCGAGACGGCGCACCGCCTCGAGTGCGGCCTCGCGGGCCCGCTCAATACGGTCGCCCGACATCGAGCCGGACTTGTCAATGACGAGGGCGAGATTGACCGGAGCGCGGCGGGCGGCCTTCGGCGGTGTGCAGCCGCGGAGGGA
>JAIYBI010000432.1 GCA_027488595.1 Opitutaceae bacterium
ATTCTTCCGCCAGACCGACGGCACCTACACCCGCCCCGAGTTTTTCCGCGAAGGCACCGTGAGCGGCCAGGTCTTCACCCTCACCTTTGCCGACAAAAGCCGCTGGGTTTTCCGCCCCTTCAACGCCGCCAGCGCCCCCGGCAAAATCGCCCAGAGCATCGACCGCAACGGCAACACCATGACCTACGCCTACAACGGCACCGGCCAATTGACCACCGTCACCGATGCGCTGAACCGCGCGGTGCAGTTCGCCTACAATGGCTCCGGCCTCCTGACCACCGTCACCGACTTCGCCGGGCGCGTGGTGACCTACACCTACGACGCCAACGGCAATCTCGCCACCATGACCACGCCCGCCGTCACCGGCACGCCCAACGGCAATGATTTCCCGTCCGGCAAAACCATCACCTACACCTACACCAGCGGCAACGCCGACCAGAACCTCAACCACAACCTCACCGGCATCATTGACCCCGTCGGCACGGTGGTGATGACCAACCAGTATTCCACCGGCACGACGCCCGGCGCCTTGAGTTACGACCGTCTGGTCTCCAGCGCGCTCGGCGCGAACCCGCCCACCGTGTTCAGCTACGAGGCGCAGACGCCCGGCCCGGCCAATCGATATGCCACCACCCAGGTCTATGTGAACGACCCCGTGGGCAACGTGAGCCAGACCTTGTTTGATTCCAGGAACCGCCCCGTGCAGACCCGCCAATATACAGGGCGCGCCGCGCCGGGAGTGGCCGTATCGGCCGTCGGCAACCAGCCCACCGGCAAACTGCGCGCGAGCGACCCCGCCTATTTTGAAACCACCGCCACCTACAACCTCGATTCGCTCCCTGTGCAGATTACCGAGCCGCGCGGCAACTCCATGGCCATGGTCTATGCCGGCGACGCGAACCCCGCCACACCCGTGCGCGAACGCGGCAACCTACTCACTGTCACCCAGACACCCGCGCCCGGCGTGCCGAGCGACCAGGCGCAGATCACGGAGAAGTTTGAGTATTTGCCGGGATTTGGGACGGGGGAGGACAGAACGACGAAGGACGTCGGCATGCACGACACGGATGGGTTAACGATTTCTCCGATTTCGATTACTGAAAATGGCATCTACAAATGTGTAGTAAAACACACCGACCCGCGCGGCAATGTCACCACCGGCACTTACGATGCAAATGGCAATTGCCTCTCCGTCTCGCCGCCCGGCCTCGCCACCGGCCACAACTTTGAATACAACACCACCGGCCAACTGACCGCGCACACACATCCCGCCAACGCCACGGGCTACCGCCGACGCGACACGTTCAGCTATGCGACGACCGGCACGCAGAAAGGTTATCTGCAAAGCGCAGTCACCGACGCCAACGGCCTCGCCCTCACCACCAGCTATGCTTACGACTCCGTGGGCAACTGCACCAACATCGTGGACGCGCGCGGCAATGACTCGCAGTTCGTCTATAATCAGTTGAACCAGTTGATGCAGGAGAAATCACCTCTTGGCGCGGGTGGGGTGAGAACGGTAACTTCCCTCACTTACAGCTCTCAGAATGGCGGCCTCTCATATTTCGGCGCTGTTGGCGGGAATGTTCTCATTGATTCCGATACTTTCGATGGCGCTAAAGTTTATGAAGGTGGCAGCTCTCACAATGGTGGCCTCTCATATTTCGGCGTTGTTAGCGGCTCTGCTGATTACGTTATATCCCATGAATGGGGGCATGCGCTTGACCAGTATACCGGCAACTTAATCTACAAAGTTGTCTCCAACACGGACGAAAACGGCAATCCCATCGGAGACGGAAAAATCACCACTGGCTACGGCTACGATGCCATTGGCCGGTTGACCAGCGTGACGAATGAAGTGAGCGACGCCAGTTCCACCGTCACGGAGTATGCCTATGACGCCAACGGGCAGGTGACCAGCGTGCTCTCGCCGCTGGCCGTGAGCGGCGCGGACGCCTTCAACACCGTGGTCACCAGCTATGATGAACGCGGCCTGCCCTTCCAGCAAACCGCCGCCCCCGGCAGCCCCGCCCAAAGCACCACGCAATACGACTACGACGCCAACGCCAACCTCGCCGCCATCAGCGAAGGCCTGGAAGGCACGCCGCGCACGACGACGATTGAGAGTGATGGGTTTGCCAAAGGCAGTAATATAAAATATTTCAATCCGGCTTGGGTTCAGAGTGTTAGCGACCGCGGCGACAACCTTCGCATGGGCAGAATGGACTCCATCAGTAATGATATGTGGAATGGGGAAGACTTGGGCATTAGTAATGGTGGCACGGGTTCATCCACCATCGAAAGCGCGCGTTACAACTTGCAACTGGGTTCCATGGCCATGGAGGACGGACTCTATGACGATTTGTGGTCGGGTGAACCCTTGAGCATTTCGCACGGCGGCACCAGTGCCACTGGAATTGAAAGCGCCGTTTACAGCTTTCAACTGGGTTCCATGGCCATGGAGGACTCCATCGACGACAGCATGTGGTCGGGATTGCCTTTGAGCATTTCGCACGGCGGCACGGGTGCCAATTCTTACGTGGAATTATTTGCGGACAACCTTGGCCTGGGCATGATGGCCGTGGAGGACTACATCGGCGACAGCATGTGGTCGGGATTGCCTTTGAGCATCGAGAACGGCGGCACTGGCGGGAATGAATCGTTCCGCACGATGGCTGGTGATTCCAAGCCATTCAAAAAGGTTTATGATAAATATTTCAATTCCCTCCGTCCCGCCAAAATCACCGACCCGATGGGCAACGTGACGGAGTTCCACTACGACGCCAGCGGCAACCTCACCAGCGTGGAAAAGAAGGGCGAGGCGAAAGACGTTCCCGGCGGCGCGGGTAATGTCACGCTGTCGCAAAAGACGTTTCAATACGACGCCGTCGGGCGGCTCACGAACCTGACCGCCGCCATTGACGGTGGCTTTGCGGAAATTCAGCTCGTTTTGGAAGACGTTGCGGATGGTTTTCGCCCCGTTAAAATCACCGACCCCAATGGCAATGAAACCTCGTTCACCTACGACACCGCCGGGCGGCTCGCCTCCGTGACCGATGCGAAAAACAATTCCGTCACCTACGCCTACGACGCCAACGGCAACGTGACCGGCGTGACGAACACGTTGAAATCCGATCTGGGCAACGACGACCTCGTCTTCGCGAAAACCTTCGCCTACGACAAATTGAACCGCCTGACCAACGCCATGGACAACGTGGGCAACTCCGCCAGTTGCGCCTACGATTCGCGCGGCCGCGTCGTCAAGTCCACCGACGCGCGCGGCATCGTTTCCCAGTTTGAATACGACGGCCTCGGCCGCCCCACCCGCTCCGGTCGTGATCTGGACGGCGATGGCGACGCTTTGGGCGAAGACGACATCGTGACTTCGCAAACGTGGGATGCCAATGGCCGTCCGCTCGGTTCCACTGACGCCAACGGCAACAGTTCGACCAACCTTTACGATTCGCGCAATCGGCTGACGCAAATTGTGAAGCCCGATTTGACCACGAATTTCTTTGCCTATGATGTTTTCGGCAATGTGACCAACGCGGTCGATGCCAACGGCACGGTGGTGGCCTACACCTACGATGCCAACAACCGCCTCCTGGGCAAGACCATCACCCCCGCCCCCGGCGTCGCCACGAGCACGACCTTTGAAAACTTCGGCTACGACGGCGCGGGCCGCGTGGTTTATGCGGAGAACGACGTTTCCGCCAATTCGTTCACCTACGATTCGCTGGGCAACCTGCTGACCGAAACGCAAAACGGCCTGACCGTGACCAGCACCTACGATGCAGCGGGCAACCGCCTGACGGTCGCTTATCCCGGCGGACGCACCCTCGGCTATGCCTACGATGCCGCGAATCTTCCCACCACCGTTTCCCTGCTAGCCAGCAGTGACGGCGAAGCTCCCGGCGTGTTGAGCACCAACCATTACATCGGCGGCCAGCTCGAGCGGGTGGACAACCGCAACAACACCCGCACCAGTTATTCCTACAATGGAGTCGCGGGCACTGCCAATGCGCTGGGAGATTCCGGGTGGGGTCAGATCAGCCGCGTGCAAACCGTCAATTTCACCAGCGGCGCGGTGATCGACGACACGACTTACCGTTACGATGCCGCGCAGAACCAGATCGGCAAAACCACCAGTTTCCCCGGCACAGTGACCGCAAAGGTTTATCAATACGATGCCGCAGATCGACTGGTGAACACCGTGGTGACCACCAATGCCGTGCCGACCGCGAACATCACCTACACCTTGGACAAAGCAGGCAACCGCCTGAACGTGACCGGCGACAACCATCCCGGCGTTTACACCCTGGACAACACCCTGCCCGAGCCGGCGGACTTCCAGGTGAATCAATACACCACCACACCCGTCGGCAATTTCAGTTATGATAAAAACGGAAATCGTATTTCGGAAACATCGGGAGCCACCACACTGCGAACCTTCAGTTACGATTATGCCAACCGCCTCGTGTCGGTGAACAACGGCTCAACCGGCGCACCCATCGCCGGATATGGCTACGACGCCCTGGGCAGACGCATCCTGAAGGGCACGCAATCCGGCGCCACCTTTAACACAACCCGATATGTTTATGACGGTGGTGAGGTGATTGAGGAAAGGGATGAAAATGATGCCGTGAGAACAGCTTATACAGGTTACATAGCCCAGAAAGCTACGGCCAGGACTCATGCCGAGGCCGCTCGTAGCTACCGCCGCAACGGCACCAACTACTGGCCACACACCGACGCCGATGGCAGCACGCTGGCTCTGACGCTGGACAACGGCAGCGTGGCCGAGCGCTACGACTACGCGGACTTCGGCGAACCGGCATTCTTCGATGGCGAAGGCAATTCCATTCCCGGCAGCGCGGTGGGGAATGTGTATCTCTGGGGCGGAATGCGCTATGATAGCGAGAGTGGACTTTATATCCCCGGCTCTTTCGATCCCCGAGTCGCCACATACTGCGGCCACCGCGTAGAAGTTCAGAAGGGCGATTGTGTAGGGTGGGCACAGACTAAATCGATGGAGGGGGTAAGGTCCAAGGAGATTGTTCTTAGGTCTGAGCAATACCTTGCCAGCAAACTTCCCAATAGAGGGACGTTTACGAGTGACTTATATACTAGCACAAATTTATACAGGCCATAGCTACTAAGATTAATATGCAGTTTCAAGGGGCCGAAACTGGGTCAGGTAACATGAGCGAGTGCCGAAAATAGGGTAGGGCAGACGGGGTTGGGCCGAGAAATGCAAACTTCTTCCCCTGGAACACCCCTTCAGCGCGTCACTTCAGGCTTAGTCAGGTATCATATCAACGTCCTGTGATAGATAGACTATACCCGGCCAATCCACGGGCGGAGTGACCCTCTCGTCCACTAGACACTAGAGCACTTGACCGGGTAAAGTTTGACTACGGAAGTCAAAGTCAGGCGGCGGCGGGCTGGCCCGTTTGGGTTTGGTCAGTGAGGCGTCGCCTCACCTTGGACTGCGGCAGCCTGCTGCCGCTTTTTTCCGGCCAGCCTGCTGGCCGTTTGGGAAAGCGCAGCAGGCTGCGCCCAAGCCCAAAGCGGCAGCGGGCTGCCGCAGTCCAAGTCGGCTTCGCCGAAATCTTTGAAGCCCCGCTACAACTCGTCTGGCCGGGGCGTAGCCCCGTTAGGAGTCCAAAAGCTTGGGGCATTTGGTATTCGCGGGACGCCCTCGGGAGCAGGCTGGAAATTTGCGCTACTTGCCGGAGGCGAACCATCGCGAGACTTCGGCGGCGGTGAGTTCGCGGTTGTAGATGGAGATGGTGGAGAGCGCGCCGGGGTGATCGGCGAGGAAGTCGAGGGCGTCGGTGGCGAGGTTGGGCGCGCCGGGGCCTTCGTCTATGAGCTGGCCGTCGAGGTAAAGGGCGAGGCGGGTGGGTGTGGCGGAGAGAACGGCGTGGTGCCAGGTGCCGGGGGTGATTTTGCCGCCGGACAGTCCGCCGGGGCCGGCGCGGAGGCGGCCGCCACCCACGGAAACGGAGACCGTGCGGTAGGATTTTCCGAAGGCGGTGAGGCCTTGTTTGCCGAAGACGCGGCCGTCGCCGGTGTCGGTGCGGAACCAGACGCCGACG
>JAIYBI010000337.1 GCA_027488595.1 Opitutaceae bacterium
GCCGGTGCCGCCAAACTTACCGCGTCCCAGCTCGACCGCCTCACCGCCGTCGCCTTCACCAACTCCAAGGACGCCGGCGGTTGCTCGCACCCCGTGCTCAACCGCAAGCTCGTCGGCGCCGACGCTTCCGTCCTCGCCCAGCATGCCGGCGCCACCGTCTCCGCCGATTGCCCGCTGCTCTTCGCCGAGACCGACGCCGAACACGCCTTCGTGATGGAGGAGCAGATGATGCCCATGATTCCCGTCGTGCGCGTCAAGACCTTCAACGACGCCGTCGCCGCCGCCCTCAAGAGCGAGCACAACTACAAGCACTCCGCCATCATCCACTCGCTCAACGTCGAGCACATGTCGCAGATGGCTCGCGCCCTCGACACCACGCTCTTCGTCAAGAACGGTCCCTCCGTCGCCGGCCTCGGTCTCGGCGGCGAGGGTTACCTCAACTACTCCATCGCCACCACCACCGGCGAGGGCATCGCCACCCCGAAGACGTTCACCCGCACGCGCCGCTGCGTGATGGTGGACAACCTTCGCATCTACTAGACCGCCCATGCAACTGGCGCGTATTGACGGAACTATTACGGCCACCGCCTGCCACCCGAGTATGCGGAAGGGCCGCACCGTCATCTGCCAGCCCCTCGACGCTGAGGGCCGTCCCGATGGCGCGCCCGTCCTCGCCCTCGATCAGCTCGGCGCCGGCCTTCACCAGACCGTGCTGATCAGCACCGACGGCTCCGAGACCCGACGTTTCGTCGGCGACGAGCGCTCTCCCCTCCGCAACCACATCCAGGCCATCGTGGATCCCGTGGCCGCGCCCGCCGCCTGATCCACCAACCACCATGCGCCTCGGCCACGTCATAGGAAAAGTCACTCTCGGCATCGCGGACCCCGCGTTGCGCGGAGCGCGTTTCCTCCTCGTGCAGCCGCTCTCCCGCGAGCAATTCGCCGGTCTCCCGCTTCTCCCGCTCGCCAAAGGTGCAACGCAGGTCGTCTACGACGATCTCGGCGCCGACATCGGCCACATCATCGGCTTCACCGAAGGCGCCGAGGCCGCCGCCCCTTTCGTGCGCTCCACACCGGTGGATGCCTACAACGCCGCCCTCATCGACCGCATCACTTACACCCCGCCCGTCCCCGCCTAAGTCCCCCTTACCACCATGCGCTCCGTTCTCACCGCCCAAGACATCGAACAACTACTCCGCTCCGGCGGCACTGTCCCGGCCGACGCCATCCTCACGCCCTCCGCGCGCGACGCCCTGAAGGACCGCGCCTCCCTGCTCCCCGGCAAGACCTCCGCCGCCAAGCCCGCCTCCGGCTCCGCCGCGAAGTCCGCCGAGCCCATCGTGCCCGACTACGAGTTCAAGTGGACCCCCGGCACCGACGCCAAGACCCCCGCCGAGATCGCCGCCTTTTTCAACTCCCCTGCCATCGTCACCCTCAAGGAACGCATGTGCGACATCGGCCGCCGCATGTGGTCCAAGGACTACACCGACGGCAACGGTGGCAACATCACCATCCGCGTCGGCGACAACCTCGTGCTCTGCACCCCGACCCTCATCTCCAAGGGTTTCATGCAGCCCTCCGACATCGCCCTCATTGACATGGACGGCAAGCAGCTCGCCGGCGGCCGCAAGCGCACCAGCGAGGCCATGACCCACCTCGGCATCATGAAGCGCCAGCCGCTCTGCAAATCCTGCGTGCACGCCCATCCGCCCCACGGCACCGCCTTCGCCGTCGCCCGCGTCCAGCCCCCGACCTGCCTCATTCCCGAAGCCGACATCTTCCTCGGCAAGATCGCCCTCGCCCCCTACCGCACCCCCGGCTCGCCGGAAAACGCCGACACCGTCGGCGAGGTCGGCAAGGACAACCAGTGCGTGCTCATGCTCAACCACGGCGTCATCACCTGGGGCAAGGACGTCGAGGACGCCTACTGGAAGATGGAAAACGTGGACGCCTACTGCAAAACCATCTGGATCGCCTCGCAGCTCGGCGGCGAGCTCGGCGAAGGCGTCGGCGGCAAGAACGCCAAGGAGTTCGTCAAGATCCGGAAGATGCTCGGCATGCCCGACAATCGCGACGGCCTCAAAGAGTGCGAACTCTGCGACAACAGCGACTTCCGCCCCGGTGTTTCCTGCGTGGTCTCCCAGCCCGCCGCCGATTCGTCCGGACCCGCCGCCGACCCCGCCGCCGAGGCCCTCGTCGCCACTCTCACCGAGCAGATCTTAAAACAGCTCAAGGGCTGAGCTTCAATTTTTGACACAGAGAACACAGAGCGCGGACACAGAAGTCACGGAGGTAAGAAGATAGAAGGAGATTGGTTCGTTCCCTCTCTCTGCGGCTTCGGTCTTAACTCTGTGTGCTCTGTGTCCGCGCTCTGTGTTCTCTGTGACCTAAATTCCTTTCCCTTCTTCATCATGAAAATCTCCATCATCGGCGGCGGCGGCCGCGTCGGTTCCAACGCAGCCTTCGCCCTTCAATGCGGCGCGGTCGTATCCGAGATCCAGATACTCGACGCCAACGCCGACCTCGCCGAGGGCGAGGCCCTCGACCTCATGCACGGCGCCTCCGCCGTCGGCGGCCAGCGCATCTACGCCGGCGACTACGCCCGCGCCAAGGACAGCGACATCTTTGTCATTACAGCCGGTCTCCGCCGCAAACCCGACGAGTCCCGCCTCGACCTCATCAATCGCAACGTCGCGCTCTTCACCCAAATCCTCGCCAGCATCCAGCAGGCCGGTTTCCGCAAGGACGCGCTCGTTTTTGTCGTTTCCAATCCGGTGGACATCCTCACCCAGCTCGCCCAGGCAAAGCTCGGCCTGCCCTGGCAGCAGGTCATCGGCCTCGGCACCATGCTCGACACCGCGCGCTTCCGCTCGCTCATCGCGCAGGAGCTCAAGCTTACTCCCACTCAGGTTTCCGCCCTCATCCTCGGCGAGCACGGCGACACCATGATTCCCGTCTGGTCCTCCGCCGCCTACGCCGGCCTGCCGCTCACGAAGGTCGCGGGCTGCACCGCCGCGTTTCAGAACCAGATTTTCGAACGCACCAAGGGCAGCGGCGCCGAGGTCATTCGCCGCAAGGGCGGCGCCGGCTGGGCCGTCGGTCTCACCATCGCCGAGGTCGTCCACGCCATCGCGCTCAACAAACGCACCGTGCTCCCCGTCTCCACGCTCCAGCAAGGTGCTTACGGCCTGCGCAACGTCTCCATCAGCGTCCCGACCGTGGTCGGCCGCGCCGGCGCGCTTGCGCATCTCGAAGTCGAGCTTTGGCCGAAGGAACTCTCCGGCCTGCAAAGCTCCGCCCGCGCGCTTCAGGAGACCTACGCCAAGGTCGCCAAGGCCTGATACGCTTCGCAGCGAAGTGATACAGGCCTTCCTGCCTGTGGGTTTGAGCAGGCTTGGAGTGACCGAAACACACAGACGAGAATCTCTGTGCCACTTCGGCGAAGACCGAGACGCCTGCGCCGCAGCTTTGACCTTTGCCGCGCGCGCCCCTCTCATGCCCAACATGGACACCCAAAACTGGCAGCACCCCCGCGAGGAATTGGTGGCGACGATGGATCGCATCTATCGCTACCACATGACGACAACCTCGGGTGGTAATCTCTCCATCCTCGACCCCGACGGCAGTATTTGGATCACCCCCTCGCGAGTGGACAAGGGTTCGCTTCGCCCCGCTGATGTGGTGCGTGTCTTCGCCGACGGCTCGCGCGAAGGCCTGCACCCGCCGTCCTCCGAGTTTCCCTTTCACCGCGAGATCTACAAGCAGCGACCCGACATCAAAGCGATCGTCCACGCCCACCCCGGGGCGCTGGTGGCGTTCAGCATTTGCCGCACCTTGCCCGAGACCCGCGTGCAGACCCACGCCTTCCAAGTTTGCGGCAAGATCGCTTACGCGGCCTACGCCTGCCCCGGCAGTCAGGAGCTGGGCGACAAGATCGCCGAGGCTTTCGCGACCGGCGCGGACTGCGTAATGCTGGAGAACCACGGCGTCGTGATCGGTGGTCGCGATCTGGCGGAGGCATTTCAGCGCTTCGAGACACTCGAGTTTGTTGCGCAGACCGTCATCCGCGCCTCGGCGCTTGGGAAACTCAAAACCCTCCCCGCCGCCGCGCTACACAGCCACGCCGTGCCCGATTACGCCACGTTGCCGCCGGCCACGCCGCAGAATCGTGAGAAGGAACTGCGCGCCCAGTTGTGCGACTTCACGCACCGTGCCTACCGCCAGCGCCTCATGATCAGCACGGCGGGCTCGATGTCCGCCCGGCTCGACGCCACGCACTTTGTAACCACGCCCCGCCGTCGCGACCGGTTGGAGCTCACGGTGGAAAGTCTGGTTCGTGTCACGCGTGATGGCTGCGAAGAAGGCAAACGCGCCAGCCGCACCAGTCGTTTGCACGGATTGATCTACGCGACGAATCCGGAAGTCGGCGTGGTGATCAACGCCCAGCCGATGTGTGCGAGTGCGTTTTGCATGACGGACGCGGAGTTCAGTTCGCGGACGATTCCCGAGAGTTATCTGGTGCTCGGCGACGCGCCCAAAGTGCCCTTTGCCTGCGTGGTGAACGACGCCGAGGCGCTGGCGGCGCGGATGTCGCTAAAAAAGTGCCCGGTGCTGCTGATCGAAAACGAAGGTGCGCTCATCGTAGGCCGCACCCTGTTGGAGGCCTTTGATCGCCTGGAAGTGCTGGAAGCGACGGCGGAGGCCTTGCAACTCGCGCGCCCCCTCGGCCCCCTCGTGCCGATGCCGGACACCGCGTTGGCTGAGCTGCGCAAGGCGTTTGGGATGGAGTGAGGCCGTGCCAATTGGGGTTGAATGATACCAAAGAGATCTGGTCGCCGTTTGTTGATTTTTGAATGGACGAATGGAGCCGGAAAGGGGAGGGGCGCAGCGTATTCGTTGTTTTGTGACGTCTGCGTTCAACCGCGTAATCGCGGTTTTCTACCAACAGGCCATGATACTCGGACTTTAGGAACCGGAGTTTTAACCGCAGACTGCGCAGATGAATGCCGGATAAAACCCCCTGCGCCTCGACTCTGCTGCCTTCTCTCCGGTTCGAATCTGGGTCATCTGCGGTTAAAGTCTGAATGTTTGGGGCTGTTGGTATGATTCCGTGTTTAACCTTAATCTTTCATCTAAATCTGGCGCGGGGCGCCTTTCACCCTTGCCGCGCTGAGGTGGCTGGTGCAGAAACTTTTTCCGATGAACGTGCATGGTCAGCTCTGGAGGTTTTTACCCGATGGGCGTAGTTTCCGCGCGGCAAACGCTTCGATAACCTCCCTCCGTGCAAATGATTGCGTCACGGCATCTGACGTTTTTCTGAAACTTAAACGGACGCTTTTTTCCACCTGAATCGGCTTCAATCCCTAAAAACCGTAGAGTTTTCCAATTATACAACGTTAGGCAGAAAAAATATGAATCTTATCACCCTCAACCCTTTTGCTCCACGAGAACCCAAGGCACAGGCAAAATTTTCGGACGCGCTCGGAAATGAACTAAAGGCACTTCGGAGAAAGCCTATATTTTGGATCACCTTGCTGGTTATATTCTCCTGTTCCGTATACCTTATTCCTAATTTAACCTTCGTTGAGCAGGGAGCCCTCATCATAATGGCACTCAGCGCCGGATTGTTTTATGATATGGTCACGAGTCATTACATAAAGCGCATCATCGCCATCCAAGAGAAGATTGAAAAGTGAGCCTAACAAATCACTAGAGCGAAGCCGGTTGCTTGTCACGTCTCGTGCTTACGCACGAGCCGCGCCAAGCAACCGGCTCGCTCAGTTCTGACGTTAGGCAGAAAAAATCCTCAGCATCACCATGAAATACACATCCCAAATCATCATCGCAGTTATCGTTCTGTTATGCGGCGGTTGCGCCACCGGTTCATCGGTTGCGCTCAATTCAAAACGACCGGCAGTTAGCCCAGAATTAGTTCAACTTTACACTGAACGTCCTACTGAATTTGAAGTAGTAGGTTTAGTGGAAGCCATGAGTAAAGGAGGCGGATCGCAGCAGTCTAAAATGAATAGAGCGCTTGAAGAGCTAAAAGCCCAGGCCGCAAAACTTGGCGCAAATGGCGTTCTTATCGAAACTTTAGGAGACACACCGGTAGGAATGGTAGGAAATTATAATGGCGGTGTGCTATTCGCTACTCGTGTCACAAACAAATCAATTAGTGGGAAAGCAATTTATGTGACGAAAAAATAAACTGAGGCCAACGACCATGCTTGTCACGTTCTGTGCTTACGCACGGCCCGCGCCAAGGATGGTCGCGGTTCACTTTTGATGTTAGGCAGAATTATGAAAACCTGGACACCTCAAGACGAAGAGAACTTTCAGTTTGAACTCGGGCACTTACAGGATGAGGGCCATGTTAAAGCGCGCATTAGTAAAACGACTATCGAGAACCTAAAGCGGAAACTTCTGGAAGATGAGGATTTGATGTTCGAAGAGGCCATAACTCAATTTCACCCTGAGTTATGGACAGTAAAACATAAAAGAGAAGAAGAGAAGCAAGATATAGAAAACAAGCGAATTCAGAAAATTGATGAATTTGCTCCGACTATTAAAGTCGGAAAATTGCAGCCACTTCAAAATAACGAACCTAGAGCCACGCCAAAACAAATAGCCTTTCTTCGTCAGATGGGCATACGAGATGAAATGGTTCTTGCTACAATTGGAAAGAGGCAAGCGTCATCATTGATTGGCGAAACAATAGAATACAGAAATGATTATGTCACAGGTGACAAAATGTCCGCAGCAGGTGTCGTTGCGTTAATTATAAAAATAGGGGTGCCCATTAGCGTATTGGTCATCATATTTTTCGTATTAAGATATCTAGCAAATAAATGAAATTAAAATGAGCCTAACCAAACCCTTCAGAGACGTTAGGGAACAATTATGATATCAATTCCTAAGCAGCAGGCGATTGAGCACATCGCTTACGAGTTCTGCTCACTAGATGTAGCTTATTCCCGATATTTGACGCTCAGGGGCCGATCCCAAAACGCAAACGACTACATCGAACTTACTTCGCTACACGCTAGGGTGACATTTGATTTTCTATCCAAAGCGAAACCACCTGAAAGGCTAAATTCAAGCAAGCGAGACGATATAGTTGCCGAAGATTTTGGATATGGCCCTGTAGCTTTACCCATTAGGAAAGAGATAAAGGTAAGAATAGATAGAGAGGTTGCCCATTTATCTTACAGTAGATGCGGAAAGACACCAGAGGAAAAGATATGGCCTTTCGAGGAGTTTGTTCCTGTTATACTCAAAGAAGGTAGATCATTCTTCCGTTTTATTTTGGACACTTTCCCAGATAGAATTAGCGCCGACTACTTAGGTGAAGCCTCGATTGCTTTAGAAAAACTTGAAAAATACAAATGAGACTAACCCGCATTGGAGAGACGATCCAAAGACGTCGGGCCTTGAATGCTGACAAATAGCGATGCGAGAAGGGCGGATTCGATCCAAAGGGTCCGGACCGATAAATAGCATTCACAATTTTGCGGTCGAAATTTCGATGTTATTCCGCCATGCTTCGCCTGAGCTCATGGCGGCCTTTGTGAATTTGAAATGAAGTGTGTTATCTCCATCGCAGGTCTGGTTCGGCTTCTCGTTCTGCTGCTGGCCGGGTTTTTGGCGTCGAGTGCGTTCGCGGTGCAGCAACGGGTTTTTTTCGCGCCGAGTGCGACGGATCCCGCGATCACTCAATTTAACAGCAATCACTACGCTGTGGTGGATCCGGCGGTGGCGAGTCGCGGGCGGCTGGTGCTGTTCTTGCCCGGCACCGGCGCGACTCCGTTCCTTTATCGCGAATTCCCCAACAATGCGGCCGGCCTCGGGTTTCACGCGCTGGCGCTGATGTATCCCAACGGCAGCGCGATCAATGTGCTTTGCGC
>JAIYBI010000493.1 GCA_027488595.1 Opitutaceae bacterium
CAGGGAGTCGCCGGGCAGGAAGGGCGTGATGACGAGGCCGGTCTCGGCAAAGATGATCAAGGCGAGCACACCGTAGGTCCCGGTGCCGTAGTTCGCAACGATGTCGCGCAGGTGGACGTCAATGTGGAGGATGAAATCAATGAGGTGTTTGACGGCGTCTATCATGGGATGGGCGGAGCGTTTGTGGGCGGTCGGCGGGCGGTGGGCCAGCTTGTTTAACGGTTTGATAGGCGGGCGCCGTCCGGCCGCGCGATTCGCCGACACCAAAATCTCGTTGCCGCCGCGCCTCCGCGCCAGCTTTGCTGACCGTTTAACCAAATCGCTTCTACCCATGACGAACACGCACCACTGCGCCCAGCTCACCGCCGCCGACCTCGGCGCCACCGTCTCGCTTGTCGGCTGGGTGGACTCCATCCGCGACCACGGCGGCATCCTTTTCATCGACCTTCGCGACCGGAAGGGGATCACGCAGGTGAAGTTCGACCCGCAGGACCACGCCGCGCTTGCCGCCGAGGCCGCCACGGTGAAACCCGAGTCCGTCATCGCCATCACCGGCCAGGTCGTCGCCCGCCCCGAGGGCACGGTCAACGCCTCGCTTCCCACCGGCGCCATCGAGGTCTCCGCCACCGCGCTGATTATCCACAACATTTCCGATACGCCCCCGTTCCCGCTCACCGATGCCGGCGGCGACAAGGTCAACGAAGACCTGCGCCTCACCTACCGCTACCTCGACCTGCGCCGTCCGAAGATGCGCCACAATCTCCACGTGCGCCATAAGGCCACCAAGGCCATCCGCGACTACTTCGACTCCCAGGAGTTCATCGAGGTCGAGACGCCTGCCCTCTTCAAATCCACCCCCGAGGGCGCGCGCGAATACCTCGTGCCGTCGCGCATCCACGCCGGCCAGTTCTACGCGCTCTCGCAGTCGCCCCAGCAGTTTAAGCAAATCCTCATGGTCGCCGGCGTGGAGCGTTATTTCCAAATCGCGCGCTGCTTCCGCGACGAGGATCTGCGCGCCGACCGCCAGATGGAATTCACCCAGGTGGACGTCGAGGCCTCGTTCATTGATCGCGAGGACGTTTACCGGATTTTTGAGGGCATGGTGAAAAAAATCTGGAGCACGGTGCTCGGGGTGGACATCCCGACGCCCTTCTTGCGCATGCCCTACGGCGAGGCGATGAACCGCTTTGGCGTGGACAAGCCCGACATGCGTTTCGGCTTCGAGCTGACCGATCTATCGGAAACCTTCCGCAACTCCGCGTTCAAGGTCTTCCAGGCCACGGTTGCGGGCGGCGGCGTCATCAAGGCTATCAACGCCAAGGGCCTCGCCGACCTCACCCAAGGCGAACTCAAGGCACTCGAAGACATCGCGAAATCCCTCGGCGCGAAAGGCCTCGCCTTCATCAAGTGCGAGGGCGGCGAGTGGAAGTCACCCATCGTGAAATTCTTCTCCGACGCCGAGAAGGCCGCGCTCACCGCTCAGCTTGGCATCGTCGACGGCGACATGGTGTTCTTCGCCGCCGCGCCCTGGGAAAAGGCCTGCGCCATCCTCGGCCGCATCCGCCTCGAGGCCGCGCAACTCCTGGTGAAGCGCGGCAAGATGACCATCCGCCACGACGACTGGAAATTCCTCTGGGTGGTCGAGTTTCCCCTTATGACCTACGACGAGGAGGCGAAGCGCTACCTCGCCACGCACCATCCCTTCACGGCGCCCGTGCCCGAGGACCTGCACCTGCTCGACAGCGATCCGGCCAAGGTCCGCGGCCAGCACTACGATCTCGTCCTGAACGGTATGGAGCTCGGCGGCGGCTCGATCCGAATCCACCAGCCGGCGGTTCAGGAAAAAGTGTTTAAGGACGTGCTCAAAATCCCGGCCGACGTCGTCGAAAGCCGCTTCGGCTACATGCTCAAGGCCTTCACCTACGGCGCGCCCCCGCACGGCGGCATCGCCTTCGGTCTGGACCGCGTGTGCGCGCTGCTCTGCGGCACTACCAGCATCCGCGACGTCATCGCCTTCCCCAAAACGCAAAAGGGCCAGGATCTCATGGCGCAGTCGCCCACGCCGGTCACCGACAAGCAGCTCAAGGAACTCCACATCGCGATCGTGGCACCCGCTACTGAGTAAGTGGAGGCGACACAGACAAAACGAACACACTCGCCCCGTCTCACCTATCGCCCGCCGCCTCCCCTTTCGGGGTGCGGCGGGCTTTTTGTTTGCCGCGATTCCACCACGGAACCCGCGTGGACGCGCTCGTGGTTCGTCGCCTTGGCATAACCGATGCTAGATGCGGGTCGCTCACGCCAATCGGCGTCGGAGAGCTCTTTAGATATCCGATAACTCACTACACACACTATGAAACAATGGACCAAGCCCCTTTGCGGGCTGCTTAAAATGACAGGTGCTATCGCACTCCTCGCGCTCACGGCGGCATCCTCCTTTGCTCAGGAGGCCGCCCCGGCCGCACCCGCCGCGCCTGCCGTGGATGTCGCCGCGTTGAGCAGCATGCGTATCGGTCTCGATACGGTGTGGGTGCTCGTCACCGCCATGCTCGTGTTCTGGATGAATGCTGGTTTCGCCCTCGTCGAGTCCGGTCTTTGCCGCGCCAAAAACGCGGTGAACATCCTCTCCAAGAACTTCGTCGTCTTCGCGCTCTCCACCGTCTCGTTCTACGTGATCGGCTGGGGTCTGATGTTCGGCGATGGCAACGGCTTCTTCGGCACCTCCGGCCTTTTCTTCGTGAGCGGCGCGGATAACTCGCCCGCCCTTGGCGCCGCCTACGCCTCGATGAACCCCTTCTCGACCGCCACCTACGAGGGTGTTTACGGCGCGATCAACTGGACCCCGGTTCCGCTCTGGGCCAAGTTCTTCTTCCAGCTCG
>JAIYBI010000289.1 GCA_027488595.1 Opitutaceae bacterium
CACGAAGGGCTCCACCACCACCGCCGGTTCCACCACCACTGCTGGCTCCACCACCACTGCGGGCTCAACCACCACCGCGGGCTCGACCACCACCAAGGCCTCTACCACCACCGCCGGCACCACCACTGCCGGCTCCACCACCACCAAGGGCCCCACCACCACCGCCGGCTCCACCACCACCAAGGGCTCCACCACCACTGCCGGTTCCACCACCACCAAGGGCTCCACCACCACCGCTGGCTCGACTACCACGGCTGCGTCCACGACGACGGCTGGTTCCACCACCACCAAGGGTTCCACCACCACCGCCGGCTCCACCACCACGCTCGGCACCACCACGATCTTCTTCGACGGCGGTTAATCCCCACACCGCCGGCGATCGGGCGGGGCGGAGCGGCGGATGCTTCGGCCCGCCATTCCGCCCCTCCTCGCCTTCTCCCTCCCCCCCGAACCTACCCGCACCAAGCCCGAAAACGCCCTTCGCCGCCCGTCTTCCCCACCGCCCACACCATGTCCGCTCACGCCTCCTCTCCCGCCCTGTTCGCCGGCCCCTCCGTGGTCCGTCCTGGTCGTTCGCGGCGCACCGGCGCGGTGGCCTTGATGGCCCTTTGCATGGTCACCGCCATGGCCCTCATCGTCACGCCGATCGTGCAGATGAGCCTCAACACCTATAAACTCACCATGCGCAATCGCATGAGGGCCGAGGCCCGTGCCGTGGCGGAGAGCGAGGTGGACTACCTTTTTTATCAATTCATGTCGAAGATCGTGAGCGGCCGCTCCGCCGCCTCCACGCCCGATCTGCTCGCTACCGATGGGCTCGCCGAGGCCTACAACGCGACCGCTGCTAACCCGGTTCCCACCACCAATCGCACCCCTTTCCTCGCCCTTCACAGCGGCCAGGGCTGGCGCGTGCGTCGCTCCATGCAGTTCAACGTAAGCGAATTCGGCCCCATCCCCGGCACTACCAAGCTGGGCAACTTCACCTACGTCACCGCCCGAATCGAGGTTCTACCGCCCGCCAATAGTGTTTTTGGCGATGTGCTCAGCGTCCGCATCGGCCGGCGCTTGATGAATTCCAACACCTCGGTGTTTCAATACGGCTTCTTCTACGAGGGCGACCTGGAGTTCAACCCCGGCGGTAATACCATCGTGGACGGCGACATCGTCGCCAACGGTTCCATTTTCATGGGCCCCCGCATCGGCAATAGCCTCACCTTGCGCGGCAAAGTGCGCGCCGAGGCCTTCAACTCCTTCAACCTCACCGCCACCAGCACCGATATCAACGGCAACCTCGTCACGACCACCACCCCGACTACGAGCCGCGTCAACCCCGATACCTACGCCACCGAGGCCGGACGCGCCGCCGTGGATGCGAACTTGGCCGACCCAACCTGGACTTACACCCAAGCCCAACAGTTCAGCACCTTGGAGGCGAAAGAGAATCTCCTGGGAGGCGCCGATGCCAACGTGACCTCAGAGAACTATCCCGCGCTCTTCGGCCCCACCGGCAACGTGGACCCCACCACGTGGACCGCCGCGCAAAAGGCCACCGCGCAAAACAATGTTTACCGCTCGCTCATCGCCCCCCCGCCCTCGGCCGCCTCCACTTCCGAGTATCCCAATAATCCCCCCGCCGACTCACCCGCCATCGCCGCCGCCCGCGCCTACAACCGCGCCGGCATGATCGTGACCGTCGCCGCCGACGGCACCGTGCAGGTCAACAAAGTGGAGAATGGCATTACCACCGATGTTACCTCGGTGTTCACCACCGCCATCACCCCGCCCGCCAATCTCTACGATAATCGCGAAAGCAAGGTCGTCAAAACCACCACCGTGGACATCGCCGTGCTCAAGGAAAAGCTCGAGTCCACCTACACCGGCTTCAACGGCTTGCTTTACCTCAATCTGAAGAACGCTACTTCTTCCACTCCGTCCGCCGTGCGCCTCGTCAATGCCGCCAGCCTGCCCACCAACTCGGACAGCACCCGTGGTTTCTCCCTCGCCACCAACGGCGGCCTCTACGTGCAGGGCAGCTACAACACCACCAACTACGGCTCCGTATCCACACCCCGCAATCTTCCCGCAATGTTGATGGCCGATAGCGTCACCGTGCTTTCCAGCGGCTACGTGGTGAAATCAACCGCCACTCCCCTCTCAGAACGCATCGCAACCCCCACCGCCGCCGAAAACACCGCCGGCAGCACCCAGATCGTCGCCGGTCTGCTCACCGGCAACGTCTCTTCCGTCGAGGGCAGCTCCAGCGGTGGTGCTCAAAACCTCGTGCGCTACATCGAAAACTGGGGCGGGCAAAACGTGAACTTCAAAGGCTCCCTCGGCCGCCTCTTCAACTCCCGCTGGTTCACCAGCCCGTTCGCCGTCACCTCAAGCGGACAGGTCTACAATCCCCCCGCCGTCCGCACGTTCGCCTACGATAACAGCCTGCAGCGCAACTTCCCCCCTGGCACGCCCACCGCGACCGCATTCAGCCTCGGCACCTACTTCACTTGGTAAAACGGAGGTCGCCTACGTCGCACCCCGCCCTCCGCCGCACCCGCACCTCCGCTATCAGCAATGCCCGCCGTCCCCGCGTCCGCCCCCGATCTCATTCCTTTGGCGGACCCGATTAGATTTGGCGAGGGCGATGCCGCGTTTGCCCACCCTCGCATCTCACGCCTGATCCGTCAGGGCGTGCTCACCGTCGAGCAACTGCTCAACGCCGAGCCCGTCCCCGACCCCGCCGTCACCGCCGTCATCCCCGCCCGCAACGAGGCCGAGACCATCGCCGTCGTCGTGCGCGAGTGCCTTCACTACGCCGGCCGCGTGCTCGTCGTCGAGGGTGGCTCCAGCGACGAGACCGCAGCCCGCGCCGCCGCCGCCGGTGCCCAGGTCGTGCACGATCCCGGCCTCGGCAAAGGCGCCGCCCTCCGCCTCGCCGTCTCCCACATTCAAACCCCCATCTGCGTGTTTGTAGACGCCGATGGCTCGCACGACCCGATTGATATCCCCCTGCTCATCGAGCCGATCAAGGCCGGGCGCGCCGATCACGTCACCGGCTCCCGCCTGCTCGGCGGCTCCGATGAACTCCACGGCGGCGGTGATGAGTTTCTGCGCCTCGCCGGCTCCGCCTTCATCACCTACGCGATCAACCTCCGCCACGGCACCCGTCTCTCCGATTCGCAAAACGGATTCCGCGCCATCCGCACCGAGGTTTTCCGCGAGCTCGATCTGCGCTCCCGCCACACCACCATCGAAATGGAAATGATCCTCGCCACCCTCTGCGCCGGCTACCGCCTCGCCGAGGTGCCCACCCACGAGCGCCCCCGCGCCGCCGGGTTTTCCAAAATCTCCCTCGCCCGCCCCGGCACTTGGTTTTCCTACGGCTGGTGCCTCTTTGCGGGTCTTTGCCGTCGCCGCAAAGGCCGCCCTCAAAACGCATGAGCTCTTCGTCCCCCGCCATCATCGGTGTCTGGGATGGCCATGACGCCGGCGCCGCCTTGGTTGTGGACGGCCTGGTCGAGCTCGCCCTCAACGAAGAGCGTCTCAGCGGCCGCAAACTCGACGTCGGCATGCCTTGGCGCGCCCTCGAGGCCGTTCGCGAGGCCGCCGCCGGACGTCAGGTGAAATACGCGCCCTGCACTTCCGACTACGCCAAAACCCTCACCCGCCTCATCCCCTCGACCAAGGAGCGCTACTACCGCCTCCGCCGCCGCCTCGATCTGCCCGGTCCGCTCCACGGCCTCACCCTCGGCGCGAAATACCGCCTCACCCAGCTCTCCACCAACGCAGCTCTCCGCGCCTGGACGCGCCGCTGGTTCGCTTCCGCCCTTAAGGTGCCGTCGGACGACATCCTCCTGATTGACCACCACGCCGCCCACGCCGCCTCCGCCGCCTTCTGGCCCGAATGGGGCCAGGACGCCTTGGTCGTCACCCTCGACGGCATCGGCGACGGCGATTCCGGCTCCGTTTGGGAGTGGTCCGAAGCCGCCGGCCGCCTTTCCCCGCTGCTCACCATCCCCGGCTCGGCCTCCCTCGGCCTGTTTTTCGAGCACGTCACCAACGAGCTCCAGATGCGCCCCCTCGAGGACGAGGGCAAGGTCATGGCCCTCGCCACCTACGCCGCCGAGATCCCCGGCGCGGCCAACTTGTTTTCCACCTGGTTCTCCCTCACCGCCGACGCCCGCGGTCTACCTGTATTGGCCTGCCGGATACCGCCCGCCCGCATGGGCAAAGAAGTGGCCGCCGTCGTCTGGCGCACTCCCCGCGAGCAAGTCTGCCGCATGGCCCAGCAGACGCTCGAAGACCTCGTGCCGCGTCTCTTCGCCCGGCTCGCCGCCGCCACCGGCCGCACCCACTTCGGCTACGCCGGCGGCGTCGCCTCCAACATCAAGGTCAACCGCCTCATCCGCAGCCTGCCCGGCGTCTCCCGCCTCGCCGTGTGCCCCGCCATGGGCGACGGCGGCCTCGCCCTCGGCGCCGCCCTGCTCGCCTGGCATCAATCCACCGGAAAACGCCCCGCGCCTTTCGGCGATTTCCGCCTTGGCCGCGCCCACGGCGACCTCGGCACCGACGCCGAAAAAATCGCCCGCGACACCGGCGCGACCCTTTCCCGCCCGCCCGACATCGCCCTCGCCGTCGCCGCCAAGGTCGCCGCCGGCGAGGTCGTCATGTGGGCTCAAGGCCGCATGGAGCTTGGAGCCCGCGCCCTCGGCGCCCGCAGCATCATCGCCCGCGCCGATAGCGTCGCCGCCCGCGACGACCTCAACCTCCGACTCAAGCGCCGCGTCTGGTTCCAGCCCTTTTGTCCCTCGATGCTCCACTCCGAGGCCCCGCGCCTGCTCGCCGATTATCGCGGCCCGCAGGACGATAACTTTCACATGACGATGGGGTTTCTCACCACCCCCGCCGGGCGCTCCTCCCTCGCCGGCGCGATCAGCCACGATGGATCGTGCCGACCCCAGATGGTCGCCGCCGATCCCGCCGAGCCGTGGTTCCGGATGCTCACCGCCGTGAAGTCGCTCACCGGCACCGGCGCGGTCATCAACACCAGCCTCAACATGCACGGCAAACCCATGTCCGACGATGCCGCCGGCGTGGTGGACGCCTGGGTCGAGAGCGGCGTCGCCCACCTCGCCCTCGGCTCCGCTCTTCTGTCCAAATCCGCCGCGCCCGCCCATGCTTAAAGCCGCACCAAACTTCGCTCCGCCCGCCGCCGCGCCCGAGACCGCGCCGCCGGTCTCCCCCGCCGCCCGCACCGCTTGGCAGCTCGCCTGCGTCGTGGTGCTGGCCGGAGTCGTCTTCTGGGCCTGGCGCTTGCTGACCGAGCACGACTCGGCCGAACAACGCGCCATCGCCGGCACCTCGACCGTTTGGGGCCTGCACGCCTGCTTCGCCGCCGGCGCCATCGCCCTCGCCGGTCTGCTGCGACCCGTCGCCAGCCTGCTCGGCCGACGCCGCCTGCTGACCGGCCTCGGCCTCGCCGTGGTCTGCTGGCTGGCCTGCGGCCTCGCCCCGCGCACCACCCGTATTTTCTACGACGAGCATATCTACATGCAGATCGCCCAGACCATCGCGCACACCGGCCGGGCGGAATACGTGCAGTATGCGAGAGTTGAATACGGCGAGTTCGATGTCTTCGACCACACCGTCAATAAACAGCCCAACGGCCACCCCTACCTGCTTTCGTGGCTCTACCGCATCGGCGGGGCGAACGAGGAACTCTCCGCCGGCGCGATCCGCATCCTGGTGGCCGCGACCGCCGCCGTGCTCTACTTCGCGCTCTCGCTCGCGCCTTTCGCCCTTCCCGCCGCCGCCCCGCTCGCGACCGGCATCATCTTCGCCTTCACCCCTCTCGTCCTCTGGTGGAGTCGCACCGTGGCGGTCGAGCCCACCACCATCGCCGCCGCCGTCGCGGCGTTTTTCGCCGCCTGTCTCCACGCCCGTCTGCGCGACCCGCGCACCGGCGAGGGCTCGCCCTGGACCGGCACCTTGCTCGGCGTCGCCGCCGCCTTCGCCGCCTACTTCCGCCCCGAGTCGCTGCTTGTTTTCCCCATGGTCGCCACCCTGCTCTGGGCGGCCGACCGGCGCTTCATCGAGGACCGCAACACCTGGGCCGCGCTGGCCCTCGCCGTCGCCTTGATCGCGCCCAGCCTGCTCCACACCTGGTCCGTGCGCACCGAGGACTGGGGCGCGACCGATGGACGCCGCTTCGACGTGGCCTTCGTGGCCAAAAACTTCGCCAGCAACGGAGGCTATTTCATTCAAAACAAATGGTTCCCAATCGCCGGCACCGTCCTCGCGCTGGTCGGCGCAGGCTGGTTGCTGGTGCGGCAGTGGCGTCTCGGCATCGCCCTCACCGCCTGGTTCATGCCCGCCTGGGGCACCTTCGTGTTCTTCTACGCCGGCGGCTACTACTACGGCGCCAGCTCACGCTACGCACTGGTCTCCGCCGCTCCGGTCGCGCTCTTCGCCGGCATCGGCGCCGGCTTCCTCTTCGGCTGGCTGCGGCACCGGACGCTCGCGCTCGCATCCATCGCCGTCGTCGTCGCAATGAACTGGATCTCAGCAATGGACTTCGTGCCCAACCTCGGCCGCGAATCCAACCAGGCCCGCGCCGATGTGGACTTTGTTCGCGACATCGCCCCCACCCTGCCCAAGGGCTCCCTCGTGGTGGCGATGGACCCCTGCCTCTGGTTTTTGCGCGACCGCAACGCGGCCCACATAAATAGTATCTCGCACCTGCTCCGCACCCAGATGCGCGACCTTGTGCGCCAGTTCCCCGGCGGCATCTACATCCACTGGGACTACTGGCTGAACGCCCAGCCGGAGTTCGCCGCGATCTGGCTGGAGGTGCTCAAGGAAACCCAGGCCACCCTCGTCGTCCGACGCACCTACGAGGAGTGCGAGTTCGCGATCTTCCGCATTGATACTCCGCACGCCATCGAGGCCTTCGGCGGCGAAGTCCCCGGCGGCAAAAAGTGGACCAACCTCGACGAGGCCCTTGCAGCCATCAAGGCCGCCGCACCCGTGTCCCCCGCGCCCGCCGCGCCAGCCCCCGCCGCGCCATGAAACTTTACTCCTGGAGTCGCTTCACCGGGCGCACCCTCGCCGCCGCCGCCGGCCACGAGGGCAGGCCGACCAAACTGATGTATGTCGTTACCAAACGCTGCCACTCGCGCTGCGTTTATTGCGACATCTGGAAAGCCAAGGAAACCCCCGGCGGGCTCGACGGCGAACTCAGCCTCGACGAGATCCGCGCCGTCGCCGCCGCGAATCCTTTTCTCCAGTGGATAGACTTCACCGGCGGCGAACCCACCGACCACCCCGAGTTCGTCGAGGTGGTGCGCTCCTTTGCCAAAGCCTGCCCCGATCTCCTGCTGGTCCATTTTCCCACCAACGGCATCGCAACCAAACGCATCGCCGGCATGGTTGCCGAACTGCACCGCGATCTGCGCGCCCGCCTCGTCGTGACCGTGTCCATTGACGGTCCGCCCGAGATCAACGACCGCCTGCGCGGCATCCGCAATGACTTCGCCCACGCCATCGCCACTTTCGCCGAGGTCCGCCGCCTGCTCGGGCCGGACAACGTTTTTGTCGGCATGACGCTCCACGGCCACAAGGCCTCCTGCGGCCACACCACCTCGGAGCTGGTCGAGCTTACCCACGCCGCGATTGACGAGGCCTTAAGTGCCGCCAACGAGCCCGCGCTCGGCTGGGGTGCTTTTCACGTCAACATCCCGCACCTCTCCCAGCACTACTACGGCAACGCCGCCAGTGCGGAAAAAGACGGCTTCGGCGGCCCCGCCCACCGCGCCGAAATTTCCGAGGCCCTGCACACCGTCGCCCGCCACGCCAAGGGCGCCGGCTCGCTCGCCATGCGCACGGTCGAGACCATCTATCGCGCCGAGGCGCTGCGCTACCTCGACACCGGCCACACGACCATCGGCTGCTCCGCCCTGCTCTCCACCGCCTACCTTTCGGAAAAGGGCGAGGTCTATCCGTGCACCATCTGGGACAAACCGCTGGGCAACGTGCGCACGAGCGACTTTGCGCTCATGCCAATTATCGAAAAAGCCCGCGCCGACGGCGTGCGCAAACTGGTGCGCGAGGCAAAGTGCCCCAACTGCTGGACGCCGTGCGAGGCCTACCCCGCCATCGGTGCCGCCCCGTTGCGCGCGCTCCGCGCCTTGGTAACCGCGCCCTAAGCAAAACAGACCGCTTCGCCGACCGCCTGCCTCGATCCGCCCACCCATGAACCTGCCACTGCCCAAGCTGCCGCCAGGCCTCAGCAAACGCCTCCTGCCTCCGCTGGCCTGCGTCGCGGTGTGTCTCGGCGCGTTCCTCTCCTTCTCGATCCAGCCCTTGGTGGGCAAACTCCTCCTGCCCGCGCAAGGCGGCTCCGCCTCGACGTGGATCGGCACCATGTTGTTTTTCCAAGCCGCGCTTCTGCTCGGTTACTCATGGTCGGTCTACTGGCTCGGCCGCACCCCTCTCGCCCAAGTCGCCGCGACGCTCCTTCTGGCACTCGGCGCGCTCGCCGCCACCTCCCTCGGCTGGCTGCGCGACACGCCTTGGGGCGGTCTGGGCGGCATCCTTCTTTCCCTAACCCTCGCCACCCTGCCGGCGATGCTTCTGCTCTTCAGCCTTACGCCGCTCCTCCACGGCTGGCTCAAACGCATCGGCCAGCCGGTCCCCTATTACATTTTCGCGCTCTCCAACGCCGGCGGTCTCGCGGCCGTGCTGCTCTATCCGTTCGTAGTCGAGCGCCGCTTCGACCTCTCGGATCAGATCGTCGCCTGGCGCGGCCTGCTGGGCCTGCTGGTCGGGCTGCTCAGTCTCGCCGCCTGGCTGCTTCTGCAAACCCCGGATGCCGACTCGACCGGTCGCACGGCGAACGCCAAACCCGCCGCCGCGCCGGAGGATAACATCACCCCTGTGCGCATCGCCTTTTGGACCGCGCTCAGCGCGCTGGCCTGCGCGGGCATGTTGGGCGCAACCCACCACCTCGCCGCCGAGATCGGCTCCGGTCCGCTGGTCTGGGCCGGCCCCTTCGGCCTCTTCCTCGTCAGCTACATCATCACCTTCTCGGGCGGCTGGCGGCCCAACTTCACACTCGCCAGCTTCGGCTGGCTGGCCCTCAGCCTCACCGGCTACCTGTTCACCAAGGGCGTCAACAGCGTCACCGTGGATGGCGCGCGCGCCCTGTGGCTTTTGTCGCTCAGCGCCGCCGGCGGCTTTTGCTGCAACGGCCTTCTGCAAGACACCATGCCGCGCGCACGCTTTCTGCCGTTCTACTTCGCCATCGCAGTAGGCGGCGTCCTCGGCGGCCTCTTCGCCAGCCTCGCCGCGCCGGTGCTGTTTCTGCGTCCCACCGAGTTCTTGGCCATCTCCACCGTGATCCTGCTTCTCGGCGTCATCCGTTTGCTCGCCGCACGCACGCCGCTCACCATCGCGGTCACGTTGATCGTCGTGCTCGCACCGATCTTCGCGCAGATCGGCCACCAGATGACGGAGGAGTCCGCCGGCTTCACCCGCCTGCGCCGCCTGCGCAATCTCTACAGTTCCAAACTCCTCAAGTTTGAGGAAAACGCCGTCATCCTCGCCAGCGAGACAACGACCCACGGCTCTCAGCTCACGCAAAGCCCCGAGGCGCGCCGCCAGCCCACGCTTTACTACACCGAGAGCACGGCAGTCGGCCGTATCCTAGAAAACTTACGCGCGACCCAAACCGCACTCAATGTCGGCGTCATCGGGCTGGGCGCTGGCACGCTCGCCGCCTACGCCAGCCCGAACGACACCTACGATTTCTGGGACATAGACCCACAGGCCGAGAAGATCGCCCGCGACTATTTTTCCTTTCTCGCCGATTCTCCGGGAAAGATCCGCACCCACCTTGCCGACGGGCGCAAGGGTCTCGCCACCAGCCCGACCGACTACGATTTGATCGTCATTGACGCCTTCTCCGGCGACGCCGTTCCTCCTCATCTGCTTACCTACGAGGCTTTGAGCATTTATTTCAGCCGCCTGGAGAAACGCCGCGGTCTGCTCGCAATCCACGTCTCCAGCCGTTACCACGATTTTTTCCCCGTCGTCGCCGCCACCGCCCGCGCCGCCGGCCGGACCGCGCTTCACGTCTCCACCATGATAAGCTCGACCACCGAGAGCCGCGACTGGGACGCCACCGGCACCCAATACATCGTGATCTGCGACCAGGACCAAGCCGCCGACATCGCCGCCTGGTTTCCAACCATGGAGGACGACGGTCGCGTCACCCGCACCGTCACGCCATACAAAATCCAGCCCGCCGGAGTCACCACGATCTGGACCGACGAACGTCATGGCGATCTCGATACGTTTAAGCTGAAGAACTACCTGCTCGGTCTGCGCCTGTAATCCCGCCTGCCCCCATCCGGTCCGCCGCGAACCCAACGCCTCCTGATGCTCGCCGTCTTATTCCTGCTCACCTCCGCCTGGCTCGGCCTCGTGCTCGATGACCGGCTCAAGCTCAGTCGCGGCGACGGGCTGGTGCGACTGGCCGCCGGTTTCGTCATCGGAATTTTCACCGGCACCTGGCTCATCTTCGCGCTTTCGCTCGCGCTGGGTTTCACCACGGCCACCGTAGGACTGGGCGTGGCGCTGCTCGCCGGCGCGGGAGCCTTCGCCGCCATCGGCCTAAAACGCGATCTGACCTGGCTACGCACGCGCATGACCTTCGACCGGGGGTTCTGGCTGGCCGCCGCCCTGCCCACCGTCCTGCTCACCCTCTTCATCGCGAACTGCATCGGCTACAATGCGGGCGGCGACATCGTTTTTCGCGGCAACTCGCGCGACTTCGCCTACCACCTCGGCACCGTCACCGCGTTTCTGGAGCAGTCGCAGTTCCCGCCCCAGAACCCTCAGGCCGCGGGCACCCAGCTGAGCTACCATTTCATGTCGAATTTCTTCGCGGCCATCCTGTGCCGCGGAGGGTTCTCACCGTTCTACAGCATCAAACTGCCGATGGTGCTGCTCGCCTTCAGCCTTTGCGCGCTGACCTGCAATTTTTTCTACTCCTTGCTTCGCTCCAAGGTCGCCACGTTTTTCGCCGGCGGCATGTTTTTCTTCGGCCACGTCGGGCTGGTCAACCTCGCCTTCGGGCTCGCCGGTTACCCTTCCGGAAACACGCCTCTCTCCCTGCTTAAATGGGCGAGCGTCGAGGACCACATCACGTATCCGTATTACAACTTCCTCAATGTCGTCATAGACTACTTCCAGCCCCAACTGCCGTTCATCTTCGCGTTTCCGATCGCCACCCTGCTCCTGCTTGCGCTGGTGCGCAGCCTCACGTGTGAAGACACCGACCGCGCTCCGCTGCTCTTCACCCTCGGCGCCGTCGGCCTGATGCCACTGGTCCACATGCACACGTTTCTCGTGCTCGGGCCGGTTGCGGCCGTCGCCGCGCTGCACGCCCTGTTCACGCCCGCCGCGTCGGATGGAGCGCAGCGTTTTGCACACCGAGGCTGGCTGCTGGTCGTCGGGGTGATCGCAGTGGCGGCGGCAGGACTGCAGCTCTCGTTCGTGCTCTCTCAGCCCAAGGTCGCGGGGTTCTCCGGTTTCGATGTCGGCCAGTTCCTCCGCAACCTGAGCGACCTGCCGACGACCTTCGGTTTCCAACGTCCCTGGTTCTGGTTCCGTGTCGCGGGGGCAACCATGGTTCCGGGTGCGCTCGGGTTGCTTTATGTCCTAATGCGGCTGCGGCAAAAACCCGCCGCCGAACGCCGCATCGAATACGCGCTGCTGCCCATCCTCGCGATCTGCACCGGATACTTCCTGTTGATCAATTTTTACCGCTTCACGCCCAACTGGGGCGACAGCAATAAGTTTTTCCTCTACCTCAATCTCCTCTGCTGCCTCTACGCCGGACGCCTGCTCGCCGCCGGCTGGGCTCGCTCGCGTGGCTGGCGCATCGCGGCCGGTTTTACCCTCGGTTTTTGCGCGCTGGTGCCAACCGCCGTCGAGGCCGTCAGTCGCTTCATCCGCGAGCCGGAGCGGCTCTTCAGCGGCGGCGATCAACTTGTCGCCGACTGGATCCGGCTCAACACCCCGCACGACGCGATTTTCCTTTCCGCCAACTCCTACGTTCACCCCGTCACTTCCCTCGCCGGCCGCCGCGTAGTGAACGGGTCCTACACCCGCGAGACTGGTTACGCGGGCCCGGAACTCGAAGCACTCGTCGCCCAAGCCTACCGACATGCCGATCCGGCCCGCATCACCCGCGTCAACGTCACCCACGTAATCGCCGGCCCGGAGGAGGACACCCTTTACTACATCAACCGCGCGAAATGGGGCATCCGCCATCGCCTGCTCTTTGACCAGATTTGCCAGGGCTACCGCTACACCATCTACGAGGTGCGCCATCCCACGCCGGCGGAGCTCGCCCGCGAGGCGGCCATCGAAGCGGCGCGGAAATACGTCTGGCTCAGCGAACTCGAACCCGAATCGGTGCAACAACCCTACGGTTCGCTCAAGTTCGACAAAACCTTCAACCTCCAAGCCCTCAAGCTGGCCGGCGTCACCTACCCCTCCGGCCTCGGCACCCATGCGCCCTCCGAGATTCGATACCGCCTCGATGGCGACACCTACACCCGCTTCGAGGCCACAATCGGGCTCGACGATTCTCAAATGGAAAGTCTCGGCTCGATCACCTTCGAGGTCTGGGTGGACGACCAACTCCGCTACACCTCACCGGTCAAGCGCTCCGGTCAGCCGCCCGAACGCATCAGCATTGAACTCAGCGGAGCCCGCACCCTCCGCCTCGTCACCACCACCGCCGGCGATGGCGACCACAGCGACCACGCCGACTGGGCCGCCGCCCGCCTTGTCCGCCAGCCCACCGTGATTCCGGAGATCAGCCCGGAAGTCGGGGCGCAACCCCAGGAGGCGCTCCAGTCCATCGAAAACCTTTCAGACTCCGGCGCGCCCGCAAACGCCTCCCCAGCGCCCTTGCCGCCCTCGACTCAATTAACAACCAACCCAAATGCGTTGCCACTCTCCCGCCTCGCCTGGATTGCCGCGGGTTCCTTCGGACTGGCCTGCCTCGGCGGGCTTTTCCTCTGGTGGCGCGGTCGGGATGAAAGCACCGCGTCGTCACAAGCCGGATCAGCCGTAAACACCCCCCCTCTCTTTGCCCGCATCAACGAAGCCTGGCTCGCCGCCGCGAACTCGCCTTGGGGCCGGGGAGTTTCGCGCGGCTACCCGTGGTTGCTGGCCCTTGTTTTTGCAGGGCTCGCCGCTTTCGGCGCGCTTCACCATGAGATG
>JAIYBI010000483.1 GCA_027488595.1 Opitutaceae bacterium
CAACTGCTTTGGCAAGGTGAAGTCCATCTCGTGCCTGGGGGCCACGCACATCCCCGAGCGGCTCGATGAGGCGGGCAAGCGCTATGCCGCCACGGCCGACGCCCATCACATCACCATGCCCGACCCCGAGGGCAAGGGGCTCGGCATGGCCATGACCCGCGCCATTCGCAGCTCCGGGCTCACCACTGACGACATCGGCTACATCAACGCCCACGGCACCAGCACGCCCTACAACGACAAGTTCGAGACCCTTGCCATCAAGCGCGTCTTCGGCTCGCGCGCCCCGACCATTCCGATCAGCTCCACCAAGTCCATGACCGCCCACCTGCTCGGCGCGGCCGGCGGCATCGAGGCGGTTATCTGCGTAAAGACACTTCAGACCGGAATCCTCGCGCCGACGATCAACCTCCACGAACCAGATCCCGAGTGTGACCTCGACTACGTGCCCAACACCGCCCGCGAGGCGAAGGTGTCGGCGGTGTTGAGCAACAACCTCGGCTTCGGCGGCCAGAACGCGGCGGTGGTCTTCCGCAAAGTTTGAATTTTTTCTTCGGGTTCGATTGCGAAGTCGGGTGCGCCGGAAGGCGCCGACAGAGGACGGGGGCGAACCTGGCGTTCGGGAATGCCGGCAGGCGACCGTAGTGTTTTGCGTTTTCAAGGAAGTGGATAGGTTCTGCCTATGGCTTCATTTGTTATAATCGCAGGCATCACGGGTGGCATCGGTTCCGCAGTTGCCCGCCGGCTTCACGCCGCCGGGTTTCTTGTCGGTGGCTACGCACGCTCGGCCGATAAACTGGCCGCGCTCGCGGCGGAGTTGCCCGGTCTGGAAACGGCGATCGCGGACGCAACCGATCCCGCCGGTGTCGAGGCGGCGATCGCTGACCTCGCCACACGTGGCGGCGGCCGCATTGACGGCTATGTGCATGCGGTGGGTTCCATTCTGCTCAAATCCGCTCATCTCACTTCCCTCGAGGAATGGCGGCGCACGATTGACCTGAATCTGAATTCTGCGTTTTACGGCCTCAAGGCGGTCGTCGGTCCGATGCAAACCCAGGGGTCCGGCTCCGTCGTATTGATCAGTTCCGTCGCCGCCGGCACCGGTTTGCCGTCGCACGAGGCCATCGCCGCGGCGAAGGGTGGGGTGGAGGGTTTGGTGCGGGCCGCCGCCGCCAGCTATGCTTCGCGCAACGTGCGCATCAACGCCGTCGCGCCCGGGCTGGTGGATACGCCGATGGCGGCCGCCCTGCTGGGGAGTCCGCAAGCGCGGGCGTTTTCGGAAAAACTTCATCCGCTCGGGCGGGTCGGGACGGCGGACCAAGTCGCCTCGACAATAGTGTATTTGCTGTCGGCGGAAGCAGATTGGATCACGGGACAAATCTGGGCGGTGGATGGAGGGATGAGCTCGGTGCGTCCCCGTCCAAAGGCATGAGGGCCGGCACTTTTTCCAGTCGCCAAATTTTACTGAAAAAACCGCTTGCATTCGAGCGTTCAAAGCAGCTCTCTTCACCTCCCGTTTTGTTACGGGCTCTTAGCTCAGTTGGTAGAGCGCCTCAATGGCATTGAGGAGGTCAGGAGTTCGAGCCTCCTAGGGTCCACCACTTTGAAAGCCACCGGTTAATCCCGGTGGTTTTTTTGTGCCCAAATCAAGCCGGCCCGCCGGAACGTCAGCTGATTTCCTTCATGCGGAAGGTCAGGGACGAGGAGTCGCTTTTTTTATCGGGGCGGGGGCCGATGGAGCCGGTGCGGGCGAAGGCGGCGCGGACGGATTGATCGAAGTCCGGGTTGCCGGACGAGCGGGTGATGGTGACCTGCGAAATCGTGCCGTCGGCGGAGATACGAAAGGAAACGTCCGCGCTCAGGAGGTCGCTCAGCCCCTCGGGTTTCACGTGGTTGCTCTTCAACTGCTGGATGAGCATCGCGAAATAGCTGTCCTGCGCGTCCTGAATTGCCCTCTGCATGGCCGCGCCCCCTGCGCCGGTGCTGCCTGCGCCGGTGGCGCCGGTGACTCCCTTTTTAATGCTGCCGACGTCAATGCGTTTTCCAGGATTGGCCGAAGCGGTGCTTGAGGTGGCGCCGGAGCTCGCGGCGTTCTGGCGGCGAAAATCCTCCACGCTCATGCGCTTGCTTTCCAAGGCGGCGGCTTTGGCGGCGCGCTCCGCGGCTTCGATGCGCTTCTTTGACGCCGCCTCGGCTTTCCTTTTGGCGCTGTTCACGGTGCGCTTAAAGTCGTTGGCAAGGTTCGGCGTCTTGGGGATATCGGGAACGGCGGGGGTGACGGGAGTCGGCGGAGTAACGGGCACCGGGGCGACGGGCGTCGGCGGCACGTAGGGCTCGGCGGCGGGTTCGGGCGCGGGGGGCAGTTTAGCCACGGGGACGTCGGGCGCGGTAAACAGTTCGCCGGTCGCAGCCGTGCCGATCTCGCTGCCCGCAGGGGCCTCGGTGGCCATGTAGTCTTTGCCTTCGCCCGCCACCAACTCGAACACTTTCGGGGCTTCCTCGATTTTATCGCGCAGGGAAATCGTCAGCCCGATGAGCAGGCCGAGGAGCAAACCGTGCAGCGTTGCCGACACCCAAAACGCCCCGCTGTAGCGCTTGCCCTCGTTCGGATCCGCCGCGCTGCTCGGACCGTAGGATATGGGTTTTACCAAGGTGGACATGGCGTGGTCTGGCGTTGCTCAGGTTTTCACTTGGGTATCGAAGCTGACGCGGCCGAGCTTCGCCTTCTTCAGCTCATCCATTAACGTGATGATATTCTGGTAAGGCACGGTGGCGTCGGCGCGGATGCGGATGACCGGCTGTTTTTTACCGCCGGCTGAGCTCGAGGCGAGGGCCAGCAGGCGGGCGGGCAGCTCGCGGATGGTGAGCGGCCGATTGGCGTCCGACTCGAGCAGGTAGGTGCCGTTGGCTTTAACGGTGACGACTACGAATTTCGTATCCTCATCGGGCGGGCTCTGGTCGCTGGCGGACTCGACGGGAAGCTCGACCGGCACGGTCTGCTCTACGTTCATCAGCGGCGTGGCGATCATGAAAATGATCAGGAGCACGAAGGCCAGGTCGAGCAGGTTGGTCACGTTAAGCTCGGAGAGCGCGTGCATCTGCTGGTTGCGTTTGAAGCGGCGGGCCATGGGCGTATCCGATTATCGGTTACAGAGTGGGCGCGGCGACTCAGCGCGATTCCAGCTCGAGGCGGTCGGCCAGCACGGAGGCGTAGTTTTCAAGCTCGGTGGCGAGCTGGCGTGTCTTGGTGAGAAGCACGTTGTAACCGAACACCGCCGGAATGGCGACCACGAGGCCGGCGATGGTCGTCATCAGCGCGGCGGATACGCCCGGAGCGAGGGTTTGCAGGTTGGCCGATGTCTGGGAAGAGACCGCCTGAAACACCTCCATCACGCCCCACACGGTGCCGAAGAGACCGAGGAAAGGCGCGCCCGAGACGATCGAGGCGAGGAAGATCATGCTGCTCTCGGAGCGCAGGGTCTGGCGCGCGATGGCGCGCTGGATGCCGTTCTCGGCGTGTTCGAGCCGGGCGCGACCGGAGTCGAGGCCTTTCTCCTTCAGGATGGCGGCGGCCCGCCAATAGGCCTCTACCGCGTCTGCATAGACATCGGCGTAGGGGATGGAGCGACGGGTGCGGAACGACTCCGGCAGATCCAGGAGCGTGCGCTCGTCGCGGAGACGTTGTTCAAACGCGAGGTTGAGTTCGCGCAGACGTTTGAGTTCGGAGAACTTACCGAACATCACGGTCCACGCCACGATGCTAAAGAGCATAAGGCCTACAGTGATGGTCTGGCCTACGAAGTCAGTCGTAGTGAAAATCTTGATGAGATTGACAGAGGCAAGGATGGGCGCGGCGGAGAGCATGGTCCAAAAAATGGGAAATTGAGTCTCCGTAAGAAGCAGCCTCAGTGCGGCACGTTCAATGTAAAACCCCCGTGACTTGTTCACATCTTCGTTAGGGCATTTCCAGTTTGCGCCCGATACGGTGGCAGGGCTTGCTCGCCGGCTTCCCCCTCTCATGGCATCCTTCAAATCCCGCGCACTCTCCGCACTTCGTGCCGCCGCCCCCCGGGCCGCCGATAAATCCGCCCTCGTCGGCCTCGATGGCTTCGTGGACACGATCGTGACTCCGGTGGCCCAGCGCACGGCCCAAGGCGATGCGTTCACTCCGATTAGCACGATTCCTGAATTCTCCGGTCGCATCGCCGGCGCGGCGGGTAAAAGCACCAACATCGAATTCTACCCGCTCATGGACAAACTGGGCGGCAACGGTCCCATCATGGCCGCCGCACTGCTCGCGGGTGGCACGCGAATCACTTACGTCGGCGCGCTCGGTCACCCCGCCATTCATCCGGTTTTTCACGCCTTCGCCTCCAAGGCGGATGTCGTCTCGCTGGCGGGACCGGGCACGACGATCGCCGTCGAATTCCAAGACGGCAAACTCATGCTCGGCCAGCTTCGCAGCCTCGACGGGATCACGCTCCCGAAAATTGACGAGGTCATGGGAGCGGCACGTTTTCGCGCCACCCTCGCCGCCGCTGATCTCGTGGCCTTGGTCAACTGGACGATGATTCCCAACATGTCCGAGATTTTCACCGCGCTGGTGGAGGAGGTGCTCCCCGGGCTCGCCCCGCGCGCCCCCGGCCTGCCGCCGCGCCTGTTTTTCTTCGACCTCGCCGACCCCGAGAAACGCACGCGCGCCGATCTGCTGGATGTTTTGCATCTCATCGCTCGTTTCGGCGCCTTTGGCCAAGTGACACTCGGCCTAAATCTCAAGGAGGCCCAACAAGTCGCCGAAGTGCTGCAACTCCCCGCGCCCGACAAGGACGAGACCTCGCTGCGCGCCTCCGCCGCCGCCATTCGGGAAAAACTCGGCGTGGCCACGGTCGTGGTGCATCCGCGTGAATCCGCCGCCTGTGCAACCGCCGCCGGGACCGCGTGGGTTCCCGGGCCTTACACCGACAAACCCCTGATCACCACGGGCGCGGGCGATCATTTCAACGGCGGCTTTAGCCAGGGCCAGCTTCTCGGCCTCGACCCCGAGGGATGCCTCGCGCTCGGCGTCTGCACCAGCGGGCACTACGTGCGCACCGGCATCAGTCCGACCCTCGCCGACCTCGAAACCTTCCTCGCATCGTGGGCTTGAGTGCTCCAGATTTCATCCATGCCTCTAAAACATCCTCCCTCCGGCAAACTGATCTCCTTCGAGGGCTCCGAAGGCAGCGGCAAGTCCACCCAGATCGCCGCCCTTGCCAAGCATATCCAGCTTCTTGGCCGCGAGGTGCTCACCACCCGCGAGCCCGGCGGCACCGAGATCGGCGAACAGATCCGAAATATCATCGTTCACAACTCGCGCGGCGACGAGATGTGTGCCGAGACGGAGTTGTTCCTCTTCGCCGCCGCCCGCGCCCAGCTCGTGCGCCAGGTCATCGCCCCTGCGCTCGCAAGAGGCACCGTGGTGTTGAGTGATCGCTTCCTCGACTCCTCGACGGTGTATCAAGGCATCGCGCGCAACCTCGCCTCCGATCCGGTGCAGCAGATCAACGACTTTGCGGTGGGCAACGTCATGCCCGATCTCACCATTGTCCTCGATGTGCCCACCGAGGTCAGCCTCGCGCGCATCCGGCTTCGCGCCTCCGATCTGCCCGATCGCATGGAGCGCGAAAACGCCGCCTTCTTCGCGAAAGTGCGAGAAGGCTACCTGCTCCTCGCCAAGAGCCTGCCCGCGCGGTTCCACGTGATTGACGGCACTCAGCCCGAGGCCGTGATTGAAAAAGAAGTTTGGAAAACGGTGCAGCGCCACATCGCCTGATCGGTGAGCCTTGGTCCTCGTCACGTGGCTGTCGTCGCCCCCGTTCTTCCTTGGCCTGATGCCCTCTCGGGCACACCGGTCGTCTCGGTTCTTGATCAAGCCCTGACGCGCCGCCGCCTTTCGCATAGTCTCCTGCTATCCGGGGACGACATTGATCTGCTTCGGCACGTCGCCCTCGCGCTCGGC
>JAIYBI010000115.1 GCA_027488595.1 Opitutaceae bacterium
GTATCGAGGGTGGCGTCGCCGCTTCCGACCGCGAGGGTGTTGCCCAGCGAAGTGACCGCCGCGTCACTGAAGCGAAGCGTGGCCGTGTTGAGCACGACACCGAGGGAGCCGAGCGCGGCAGAGTTCCCCACGATGAGCACGCCACCATTTGCCGCGACGCCACCGGAGAAGGTATTCGCAACCTGCAACGCGAGAGTTCCATTGCCTGATTTCGTCAGCGTGGTTCCCGCGACGGCGCCACCGGTAAAGGTGACGAGCCCGGAGGAGTTGGAGACTACGACCGAGCCGGTGGAGACGCCGGCTGCATCCACGGTGAGGGTGGCGGCGGTGCCGATGGTGACGTTGTCGTTGCTCACGAAACTCGTCGCATTCGACGAGAAGGTCCAGGGGGTGTTGCCCGCGTTGGTGTTCCAGGTGCCATTGCCGCCACCCCAAACAAGGTCGCGGGAAACACCGCCGCTGATGGTGCCGAGCATGGAAAAATCATCTACATCGGCGTTGCCAATGCCGAGACGTCCCGCTAGTCCGCCATACACGACCAGTCGCCAAGTGCCTGTGGTGGGAGCGGACACTCCGCCAACGATGACAATTGGAGTCGTGGCTATCGTCGCGGCCAAAGTGTTCGCCGCAGAAGTGAGAGTGGATGTGACGGTAAAAGTGCTCCCTGTTTTAGTGAAGGTCGTGCCATCGGTGCTATACCACAGCTCGGCGGAGCTTGGTCCGGCGGTGCTGGTTTTGGCCAGATTCAGGCCCGTCAAACCGTCAAAAGAGAGCGTGTAGCCAGCCGCGGCGGTTGTCGTCCAGGAGTAATAGCTGACGGCTGTATGGGCAGCCGCGGCGTCGCTAGAGAGGACGAAGGTCCGATTCCACGTGTTGGCGGGCGACCCGCTGTTACCAGCGGTGCCGCCGCCGGTGATCACCGATCCGCTCGCGCCCAAGGCTGGTGCGGATGCGGCCCCGCCGCTGGTTGTTCCCGTGTTGCTGGTGATGTTCCAGCTCAACAAGGTCGCGGCGTGAACAGTCGGGAGACCGATGCTGCACACGAGAATGGCGGAAACAAAAAACGCACGGGAAGGTGCCGCGAAAAAACTACGAACCGATTGTAAACGTGTCATGGGAGGTTTTTGGGGTGGCGCCGTGTTGGAAATCTCCAAGGGGATTCGGCGACAGGACGGAGTATGCGGGCTTGAATCGTGAAAGCACGCCGCCCACTTGCTAACTGGTTAGCATATTGCACGCTTTCCTCGGCAGGCAGCATCCTTCACAGGTTTGATCACCTCCGCCCCTTTCGGACCTTCCCCCAACTCAGGGTTCGATAACTTTTCCCCATGCAAAAACCGCCCTCCCTGTTACGCGCCCTGACCTTGGCTTTCTTCCTGGCACCCTTCGCCAACGGCCAGATTTCCATAGTCACCAAGGCAACGAGTCCCGAGGAGGTGGGCGTGCAGGCCAGCTACAGTCAGGATTTCAATACCCTCGCCAAATCCGCCCCCGGCACCACCAAGCCCTGGGCGGACAATGTCACTCTGCCCGGTTGGTATGCCACACTTGGTCGCGCCGGTTCCTCATCGTCCCCGCCCGCCGCGTTGGTTACCGGCGCCACCGGCCCCGCCAATCTTGAGGGCACCCTCTTCTCGATGGCGCAACATTTCGACACATTGAACAACAACTCGCCCATCTCCACCTGGCGAGCCTTGGGCGCCATGCCCCCCGCCACCGACACGCCCGTCACTGTCGGCCTGCGCTTTCGCAACCAAAGCCCCCACAGTCTCAGCGGCCTCCGCGTCACCTGGGAAACCAAGTGGGCCTACACCGGTTCGCTCGACCCCAAGGGTAAACCCATCCCCGTCGTCAGCACTCAAAGCGTGACTTTGCGCTGGCGAAAGTTCGCCGCCGGCCAGGGCACGCTCGCCCACTCCCCGAACGGCTGGACCGACATCGCCTCCGCCAAGATCAACAACCACGACACCTCGATCCCCGATTGCTGGAACCACTTCAACGAGCGTCTTACCGGCCTGCAGGTCGCCGCCGGCGAGGAGCTCTGGCTCGCCTGGGAAATCACCCGCCTCAGCGGCGCCCCTGCTGTCGTCGCCCTCGACAATGTCCGCGTCACCGACTTCGCCGACGCGAGCCCGTTCATCACGCGTCAGCCTCTTTCGCAATCCGTGCCCTTCGGCGCCGCCGCCGAACTCGACATCGAGGCCGCGGGCCGGGGCGATCTCGCCTACCAATGGCTGCGCAATGGCGTCGCCATCCCCGGCGCCAACGCCGCCACGCTGCACCTCCCCTCGCCCGGCCGGGCCGACGATGGCGCCACCCTCACCTGCCGGGTATCGTCCGCCGATGGCGAGGTGATCTCCGCGCCCGCCACGCTCAAGGTTTACCGTCCTTCCCAGGTGCGCGGCCCGGCCCTTCCCGCGACCTTCAAGTTCGATACCTCCGGCTTCACGCCCGACCCTTCGCTCGCCGACCTTGCCTATCTCCCCGCCGGCCGCCGCGAGACCGCCGATCTCTATCTGCCCGAACCGCTTCGCGCCAACAGCCCCGCCGTCGTCATCGTGCATGGTGGCGGTGGCAACAATGGCGACAAACGCCAGTCGCGCGAAGCCCAGGCCGGCATCGAGCTCGCCCGCCGCGGCTACGTCGTGATGAGTATCAACTACAAGATGTCCGCAAAAAAAGGCGTCTCCTGGCCGCGCCACGTGCAAGACGCTTTCCACGCCGTGCGTTGGTTGCGCGCCAATGCCGCCAAATACTCCATTGATGCCGACAACATCGGCGCCATCGGTTTTTCCTGGGGCTGCAACACCGTCGCCATGCTGGCCGTTATCCGTTCCACGGATACGTTCGAGGGCGAGCGGCTCGATGGCGTCATCCCCGGCGACGCCGCCACCCTGCCGCAATTCTCCAGCACCGTGCAGGCCGTGGCCGCCTACTACGGCGCGGTGGATCCTGGCAACTACCACCAGATGAACATGCACGGCGCCACCACCACCGCCGACGAGGCCCCCGCGCGCTACTTCGCCGCCTCGCCGGTCAACTTCGTCCACGCCGGCGCCGCCCCCGCCTACCTCTCCCACGGCACCGCCGACACGGATGTGCTAATGAACCAGCTATTCACCCTTCGCGACCGACTGCGCGATGTCGGCGCCGAGGTGTCGCTCCATCTCGTGCCGCACGGCGAGCACTCTTACGGGCTCTACGACACCACCCGCATTGCCAAATCAGCCCCGCCCGGCTACTTCATTGACGAGCGGCCCCGCCTCTTCGGTTTTCTCGACCGCCACCTGCACAACACCGCGCCGACTCTTTCCTCTTCCGGCCAACCCACCGTGCTCGCACCGCCCGCCCTCCCCGTTCCCTCCGCACGACCCGCCCCAAGCGAGCGACAGGGCCTGCCCGCCGTCGAGGCCGCCATCTCCAGCTCCGCTCCAGCCGAGGATATTGACGAGGCCGCCCAGGGTTACCTCTCCGTGAAGCACAGCGCCGCGCTCAGCGCCTCCCGCAAAGCCTACTTCCAGTTCACCATCACCGCGCATCCGACCGGCAACCCAACGCCCGCCCCCGCCCGCTTCACCGTCGCCGTCGCCGCCAACTTCCGCCAGCGCGTGCAACTCTGGGCGCTCGACCAGGACGCGCCGGACTTCTCCGCCTCCGCCACGTGGAAAGACGCGCCCGCCAACGATCCCGCATCCAACGGCCTCCTCCGTTCCGGCGCGCGCACCGCCACCCCACTAGGCGAGCCCGTGCTGCTTCCCGCCTCCGCCGGCGCCCCGCTCGAGTTCGCCATCTCCGACTGGACGCGCTACGTCCACAGCGGGAAAATCACCCTCGTGCTCACCGGCGTCGAGGATGCCGCTAACAACAAGGGCGGCCTTCGCCTCCTGCCCGCTTCGGCGCGTCTGCAACTCCCCGCCGCCGTCGCCGCGCCTTGAGCGTTCCTTCTTTCATGCGCCCTACCCTTTGCGTGCTGCGCGCTTCGCTCGCGTTCCTCGTCGCCCTGGCTGCTTGGAGCGCGCCCGTCTGCGCTGGCACCGTGACCGTCCAGGCCACCAAGACCGGCGATACGCCCGCTATTCAGGGCTACAACCTCGGCACTTTCATGCCCGGTGCGAACACCCCCGATTGGTGGCGCTACTCCGGCGTGAACTCGGCGCGCATGTTTCTCTCGCCTTCGAACTTCGCGACCATGAGCAGCAACAGCGTCTCCACCCAAAGCGCCTTCCTCAGCACCCGCACCGCCCTCCGCGCCAATCCGCTCAGCTCAACTTATTTCAACTGGACCGACCTCGAGGATCGTTTCGAAAACCTCGATATCGGCGCCTACCGCGTGAACTCCACCGTGAGCACGCTCTCCGGCCTCGGCGTAAGCATGATCATGCAGATCACCGCCGGCGAAACCAGCCTGCCCATCGCCGCCTCGACCGAGTGGCGCGACAAATGGCGGCTCTGGAAACATTACTTTTGGAATCAAAGCGTCTCAGTTTGGCGCCAAAGGTGGCGCTTGATTTTTTGGGCCCCA
>JAIYBI010000030.1 GCA_027488595.1 Opitutaceae bacterium
CATCGTCTCGGCCATGGTGGTTTCCTTAAGCAGGCGGGCGACGTCTATCATCAGCTCGGCGTCGGCGACGAGGCGCTCGACGTCTTCGCCGGGGTAGCCGGCCCAATACTTCAGGTCGTGGAAAAAACCGGCGGAGTAGATGCTGACACCGCGCCACTCGTCCACCCAGCCCGTGCAGCCATCGCTTTTGAACGGACGCGGCGGCGGGTCACGCTCGATCTTTGTCCATAGCGCGCGGAGCCCGAAGGCGAAGCAAATTTCGCGAATGCGGGCCAGTGGCACTTCCTCGCTCATAGCGGGGAGAGGCATGGCCGAGACCGGCGTGGGATTTGAATCGGGCATCGTCGGGCGGGCGCGCCGGGGGAGGAGTCTTTTAGAGCCGGATCAACTCGGAAGTGGGGGGCACGTCCTTGATGATCTGGGAGGGCTCTGGGCCGACGCCGAGGTAGCGGAGATTCGGCAGGCGGCTCTCGTGCGGCCAGCGGTCGCCGTGGTAGGCGACGGCGAGCATCGAGCGCACCATGCCGCCGACGTATTTTTTCGCGTTGCCGGGGAGGTCGGCGAAATGACGCACGTTGGAAATATCCTCGGACCAGCCGGCATACTTTTCGTAAACGGGGCGGAGGGTCTTGCGAATCGCGTCGTTGCGCGGGACGTGGTGGTAGCGCTTGCCGTCGGCGTCTTCGTAGGCGACGGCGATGAGGAGTTCGGATTTCCAGTCGGCGCGATGGCTGAGGGCGTCGAGCTTGTTGATCATCACGTCCTGGAAGCCGCCGTAGCGGAGGGCGTCGCCTTTTTCCACCGCATCATACCAGCCGACCATGCGCTGGCGGCCGGTGCTGGTGCCGAATTCGAGGCGCTTGAGGAGGATGGCGAGCGGGTGGGCGTCGTCCATCTGGGTGAGGAAAACGTGGGTGCCGACCTTGGTGTCGTAAGCCTTGGCGACGCCGAAGGTGTGGATCGTCTGAACCGGGATGCCGGCGCTCTCGAAAAACTCGGGCGTAAAGGTGTGCGAGGCGGTGACGTTGGGCGAGTAGCCGTGGCGTTTATCGAGCCAATAGGCCTGGCCGAACTCGCCGATGATGGTGTGGCCGGCGTGGAGCTCGCGGAGGACGAGCTCGCGGACCTCGCCGATGTTTTTGGCGAGGCGCTGGCCGGCCTGCCAGTAGGTCTCGGTGAGGGCCTCGATGTTGAGCGTGAACGGGGCGGTGCCACGGAAGCGGAGGAAATCGAACTCGTCGGCGGTGAACACGCCCAACTCAAGGGCCTCGGCGTTGGCGCGAAGTTCGGCGGCGGAGAGTTTGTCGAAGAAGCCGGCGAACGTTTCCTGCGAAACCTGGCAGACGTGCTGGATGGTGCGGAGGGCGCGGTCGACGCGTTGGGCGAGCTTGCGGGCGTAGTCTTCGCGGGAGCCGAGGAAGTCGGCGTAGGTGATCTGCCACTGGCCGACCTCGTCAGCGTAAGCGGGGGTGATGCCGCGGCCGGTGGAGCCGCGCGGCTCCTCGGCGAGGACGTTGACGCGGTAGTCTTCCCAAGCGAGGTCGAGCAGACGGTGGGAGAGGTCGGAGACCATGGAGCGCTCGTCAATGACTAGGCGGGCGAGGACGTTGTAGCCCTTGCGCTCGAGCGGGAGGGCCTCCCACCAGGCCTTGCGCGGGTCGGCGACGACGCCGGCGCCGATGGCGAGGGTGGCGATTTCTTTTTCGACGACGCCGGACGGCAGGAGGTTGAGTTTGATGCCGGCGGCGGTGTGACCGGAGTTGGCGCCGCCGTTGACCTTCAGGACTACGGTGACGGGGTGGGTGGAGCCGGCGAGCTCATGCACGACCTCGGGGATAAGGCGGCCTTTGCCTTCGTCACCGAGGGAGATGCCGACATCGGCGATGAGGCGGCTGGTAAAGGGGAGTAGCGGCATGACGGAAAAACGGTAAGCAAATACCCCGGCGTGGGGAGCGGTCAACGCTGGTAAACTAACGTTTCACCGCAGAAACTTCGCGGTGTTCGCGACGTCAACCGGTGCAGGTTTCTTGAGCCCACCAACCAGTAAGGATCGTGAGGTTTCGTTCCTGCTGGAGGGGATTCCATGCCATTCCAACTGGCCCGAGAAAGAGGGGAAAAATGCAGAGATGAACTCGGCCCAAGCGGACCCGCTCGCCCTTGGGTCTTGGGTTGGAAAAGGGGCGCGGCTGGCTTGGTTGTCCCAGCAAGAAATTGGAGGCGCGAGCCGGAATCGAACCGGCGGTAGAGCTTTTGCAGAGCTCGGCCTTACCACTTGGCGATCGCGCCGTCTAGTTAACGGGAGCGGGAACTTGCAATGGCTCGCGGGGCGGCGCAAGTCCTGAGTTAAGTCTTTCGCGCACGAATATACCGACGTCCTCGCGAGACAAACCTTGACCCTGCACCCGCCACGCAGCGACGTTCAGCCCTTATGAAAGCCGGAATCGTAGGTCTCCCGAACGTGGGCAAGTCCACTCTCTTCAACGCCCTCACCCGCTCCCGCAAAGCCGAGGCCGCGAACTACCCGTTCTGCACCATTGACCCCAACGTGGGCGTCGTCGTGGTGCCCGATGAGCGCGCCTACGTGCTCAAAGACATCGCCAAGACCAAGGTCGTCATCCCCGCCGCCATCGAGTTTGTGGACATCGCCGGTCTCGTCGCCGGCGCGAGCAAGGGCGAAGGCCTCGGCAACCAGTTTCTCGCGAACATCCGCCAGACCGACGCCATCGTTCACGTTTTGCGTTGCTTCGAGGACCCGGACGTTATCCACACCATGGGCAGCGTGGATCCGGTGCGCGATATTGAGGTCATCGTGACCGAGCTCATCCTCGCCGACCTCGAGGCGGTGGAGAAGCGCATGAGCAAAACCCAAAAACTCGCCAAGTCCGGCGACAAGGATGCCCAGGCCGAGTTCGCGCTTTTGGAAAAACTCGTTCCCCACCTCAATCAGAACAAGCCCGCCAACATCCTCGAGTGCACCGACGACGAGAAGAAGCTGCTCCAGTTTTTCCAGCTCCTCTCCGCCAAGCCCGTGCTCTACGCCTGCAATGTCGCGGAGAGCGACCTCGCCGACGCCGAGGCGAATCCCTTCGTGCAAAAAGTGGCCGCCTTCGTGAAGGCCCACCACGATGCCGCCTACGTGCCGATTAGCGCGCGCATCGAGGCCGAGCTCATCGACCTGTCGCCGGAGGAGGCGAAGGAGTTTCTAAAAGATCTCGGCGTGACCGATTCCGGCGTGTCGAACCTCATCCGCGGCAGCTACTCGCTGCTCGGCTTGCAGACCTATTTCACCGCCGGTGAAAAAGAGGTGCGCTGCTGGACGATCAAGAAAGGCTGGAAGGCACCGCAGGCCGCCGGCGTGATTCACACCGATTTCGAGAAAAGCTTCATCAAGGCCGAGATTGTTTCCTACGAAGATCTCGCCCGCCTCGGCAGTGTGGCCGCCGCGCGCGACGCCGGCAAATACCGCCTCGAGGGCAAGGAATACGTGTTCCGCGACGGCGACGTCGCGCTTTTCAAAACCGGCGCCTGAGCGGCTCGTTCCCGCCGCTCTTCGCTACTCTCGCGCCTTCGTCTCCGCGCGGCGCATCGGCATGGAATCAATCAATGCGAACAGCGCATCGGTGGTGATCGGTTCGGCCGAATCGAGTTTAACCCCGCCATCCTTGCCGATCAATCGCACGCGGAACGCCGCCGCCTTCAATCGCGTGACCACATGAAGGTCGCGCTCCAGCAAACCGGCCCAGGCAGGTAAGAGCGCGGCCGCCTGCCTTTGATAATCGGACGCCGCAGAGTCCGGGGAATCAATCACCAGCACGCGTTGCTTCCAAAGGTGGTCGCCCAGTTGCGGAAGCGGCAGACCGTCGGCCCTGGCGGAATGCATGCCCTGGAAGGCAAGAGCGACGGCGAGACCGGCGGCGCGAACAGCGGATTTCGAATTCATCACGGAGCCGTAACGCGGAATGAAAACGAGCGCAAACCCGCACGCTGCGATCACCGCGCCAGAGGCACTTTGGCCATGAGCACCTGCGTGCCCTTCTCCCAGGTCAGCCCCCAGTCGCGGATATTCTTCAAAACCGGCATAAGCGCATTGCCTTTCGGTGTCAGGATGTAGGCGAGATGTTTCGAGCCCTCTCCTGCGCTGACGTGCGAGACAATATCGGCCGCCAACAACCGGCTCAACCGCTCGCTGAGCACGTTGGTGGGAATGCCCTCGGGCGACGCCGCGAAGTCTTTGAAGCGTGTTTTACCCAACACCAAATCGCGGATGATCAAGAGCGTCCATCGATCACCGAAAACATCGAGCGCACATGCGACCGGACACGGCGAGCGCCGCTCCGGAGGCGCGGATTTTTTTGTGATGCGTTTACCCATAAGATCTTTTCTTCAAAATTTTACTTGCGTTCAACAAGTAATTTTACTTTCAAAAAGCAAGTATAGCAAATCCATCCATGTCCGCCACTCCCCAGCAACCCCCCTCCAGCGGATCCTCGGCAAAATCCAGTTTCTTCGGGGCCAACATCAAACACCTGCTTCCCGCCATGCTCATCGCGCTTACGACATGGTTCACCGGTTGCGCGTTCAGCGCGCCGTTTAAAAGAACGAAACTGGCGAGCGAAGGCGGGGTTTCGCCCGACACATCGGTGCTGGTGGTGGTGAGTTCGACGGAGCATCGGCCCGGGATGCGCGGCGAGTTTTTTAAGGACACGAAGGCCGTGCTCGCGACGATGGACGACCAGCCGGGCCTGTTGGGCTATGCGGTGCGGTTTGAGATTTTCGGGAAGAAGGCGTGGACGATGACGGCTTGGATAGACGAAGCGTCGCTCACGGCGTTTGTGCGCTCACCGGCGCATCGCGAGGCGGTGCGCCGCAGCGGTGAGACGGCGCAGAACATCCGTTTTGCATCGGTCGAGATGCCGCTAAGGGCTTTGCCGATGAACTGGAAGGAGGCACGGCGTCGGCTCGAAGCGGCCACGCCTTACGCGAATGAAACCAAGGGCGGGCGGCCGTGATTCGAGTCGGTTCACGAGATCGATCCGCCCATCTGCAACAACAAATTCCCGCATGAAAACGTCTCCACTCCTATTGGTAATCGGCATGGTCGCTTCACTCGGTTGGTCGGGTTGCGCGACTTCCATGCCCCGCGGCTCGACGGCACTTTCCGCCGCTCGACCGCCGGAAGAGAAGATCAACTGGCCCGCCGAGTATGATCCGGCTCGGGCGGTCTTTTTTGTTCACAACCAGATCGATATCAAGGCACCGCCCGAGGTGGTTTGGGATATAATGACCGATGTGCGCGCCTGGCCCGAGTGGTATGTGGGCGCGACGAATCTCACGGTCCGTTCTCCCGACGAGCGCATTGGCCCGGGTGTCGTTGTTTCATGGCGCACAATGGGCCTCGACTTCGATTCGAAGGTCGCGGAATTCACACCGCCGACCCGTTTCGCGTGGGAGAGTCGCAAGGCCGTCATTCGCGGTTACCACGCGTGGCTGATCATTCCCACCGCCGGCGGCTGCCGCGTCATCACCGATGAAACCTTCAACGGGTTTCTCGCCTATATGCAGCGCATGTTTATCCCCGGCAAACTTCACGGGCTGCACCAAACGTTTCTTGAGGAATTGAAGAAAAAAGCCGAGGCGCGAGCCTCAACGTCCGCAGGGTGAAGCAGCTGAAACGCTATTCTCCGGTTCGGATGCGCTCTACGGTTCCGCCACCGCTGGTCGCCCCGACCGGACGATTTAACACCCTATGCCCGTCTCCGTCCTCCCAGAGAGAGAAATAACTGTGAATCCAACTATGACTACAACTCCGCTGCCTCGTCTGGCCCCGCCCGGGGCTGGTCTTCCGAAAATCGAGTTGTTCTTCGCCCGCCTGATTTTTCAGTTTGGCCGACTCACCACGTCAGTCGCGGCGGCGCAGGCCGACCTGGTAAGCGAGCGCCATGCAATCCTCGCGCTCGTGGACAGGGGTGATGTCGCGACCGGAGCGAAGCGGGTGCTCATCCGCCGCTTGCCCGGCCTGGAAGATAGCAGCCGCCATTGGTCTGTATTCATGACCCTGGACCACC
>JAIYBI010000545.1 GCA_027488595.1 Opitutaceae bacterium
AAGCCCTGTAGTGCCACATGGTAGCGGCCGTTTGCTGCGTTTAGCGCGTCAGCGCGATGACGATCGGTGGACTGCACGACCACGATCTTTCCGACGGCGGTGGCGGCGTCGCGATTGGCCTGGGCGACAAAAAGGTCGGCGAACGCCCGAAGAAAATTACCGGCACCGAATTGAAGGATGGTTTCGGACATGAAGGTGAGTGACTGGTTGCTAGTGGCTAGTTGCCAGCGGCTAGTCGCCAGCTCAGAGCGTGACGCCGTCTTTCCAGATGGCGATTTCGCGGTGGCCGCGGGTTTCATTGCGGGTGCGCTCGGTGCCGGAGGCGATGGCGAGGATGCGTTGCCACAACTCATCGGTGAGAACCTCAAATGTGTTCGTGCCGTCGGCGATCGGGCCGGCGTTAAAATCAATCCACTGCGGTTTGCGCGTGGCGAGGTCGGTGTTGCTGGAGATTTTCACCGTGGGCACGGGGAACCCCATCGGGTTGCCGCGACCGGTGGTGAAAAGGAGCAGGTGCGCGCCGGCCACCGTCATCGCGGTGCCTGACACGCCGTCGTTGCCCGGGCCTTGCACGAGTGCGAGGCCGCCGAGACCGGCCTGCGCCGCAGCGCCATAGGGCAGCACCTGCGCGACCGGCGCCTGGCCGCCTTTTTGCACGCAGCCGAGGGACTTGTCGGCGAGGGTCGTGATGCCGCCGTCCTTGTTGCCGGGCGACGGATTCTCATCAATCGGCTCGTTGTGCTTTTGGAAGTAGGCTCGGAAATCGTTCACCAGACTGATCACGCCCTGGAACGTCGCCTCGTCGGTGGCCCGTTCGAGCAACATGCGCTCGGCGCCGAACATCTCGGGAACCTCGGTGAGCAACACGGTGCCGCCGGCGGCGCTGTGGCGGTCGGCGATGCGTCCGACCAGCGGGTTGGCGGTGATGCCGGAGAAGCCGTCGGAGCCGCCGCACTTCATGCCGAGGATGAGTTCGGAGGCGGGAATGGGTTCGCGTTTGAACTGGCGCACGTAGGCGGCGAGTTCGCGCACGGCTTCGACCCCCGACTCGATCTCGTCGGAGACCTGCTGCGCGTTGAACCATCGGATGCGCTCGGCGGCCTGCGGGCCGAGGAATTCGAGGAAGGCCTTCATCTGGTTGTTTTCGCAGCCAAGGCCGAGCACGAGCACGGCGGCGGCATTCGGGTGACGGGCGAGACCGGCGAGCACTTTTTTGGTGTAGCCGAGGTCGTCGCCAAGCTGCGAGCAGCCGAAGGGGTGCGGGAACGCGTGGACGCCATCTATGCCGGAGCCGGGCGTGGCGAGTTCGGCGTGGGAGGCGGCGGCGATTTTTTCCGAGGCGACGTTCACGCAGCCGACGGTGTTGACGATCCAGATCTCGTTGCGCGTCGCGGCCCGGCCATCGGGGCGGCGGTAGCCGAGAAATGTATCGGCCGCTCGCGACACGGCGGGACCGGAGGCGCGTGGTTTGGCGACATCGGCAAACCGGAGCGCAGAGAGCTGGTCGGGGAGATTACCGCGAACGTTGTGAGAGTGGACATGCTCGCCGGCCGAGATGGCGACGGAGGCGACGCCGATGGGGTATCCGTATTTCACTACGGGCTCGCCGGCGGGGATCGGGGTAAGCGCGAGCTTGTGGCCGGCGGGGATCGGCGTGATCACGCGCACCCCGCAGAACTCCGCTCCGGGCCCGGCGGCGCGCAGGGCGACGGCGACGTTATCGGACGGATGGATGCGCAGGAAGAGAGGGGCGGCGGACATTTGGGCGGGGATCAGGGCAAACGATAGATGCGCTGCGCGTTTTCGCCAAGCACGGCGGCGCGCTCGTCTTCTGACATCGTTCGCAGAGCGGTCTCGACCGTCTGCATCCAGCGGGCGTAACTGACACCCGCAAGGCACACCGGCCAGTCAGTGCCGAAAAGCAGCCGCGACGGACCAAAGGCATCACGCACCACGTCGAAGTAAGGCTGGAGCTGCGCAGGCGTCCACCTCGCGACATCGGCCTCGGTGACCATGCCGGAGAGCTTGCACGACACATTGGGGCGGCGGGCGAGTTCGCGGATGTTTTTTGCCCACGGTTCCAGCTCGCCGGCTGCGATGCGGGGTTTGGCGATGTGATCGAGCACGAAGACCTGCGTCGGGTGGCGGTCCACGAAAGCGATCGTATTAGGCAGATGTTTTTCGAGAATGAGAATATCGTAGGCGAGACCGCGACGGGTAAGCGCGGAGATGCCGCGATTAAAGTCGTCGCGCAGCATGTAGGCGTCGTCGGCCTCGGCCTGCAGCACATGGCGAAGCGAACGCAATTTCGGGTGGGCGGCGTAGCGGTCGAGATGGGCTTCGACGGCGGGATCAATGATGGGTAGCCAGCCAACGACGGCGCGTATAAAAGGATGCTGCGCGGCGAAACCGAGCAGCCAATCGGTCTCGACCAGCGACTGCCGGGCCTGGACAGAGATGACGCCATCCACGCCGGCGGCGGAGATTTCCGCGTGCAGATCGGCCGGCAGGAAATCGCGCCGGATGACGCTCCACTCAGGCGGAATCCAGCCGTAATCGGCGTCAGTATAGTTCCAGAAATGGTGGTGGGAATCGATGACAGGCATGGGGTGAGTAACAGATGAGCAATCTCAAGTTGCTACACTTTGAGCGCTAGACTTCGACGTGAATCTTGGTGACTGCACCGGGATTGGCGGCCCAGTCGGCGAGGGCTTGTCCGGCGTCGGCGAAGGGCACGGTGCGGGTAACGGTTTCTTTGATCGGGTA
>JAIYBI010000262.1 GCA_027488595.1 Opitutaceae bacterium
CAGCGTCCTGCTCAACCCCGGGTCAACGCCCTACACGCCCGCCACCTTCACCATTCCGACCATCGGCACCTACCTTTTCGGCGGCAAGATCACCCTCGTGCCCGCCGGCGCCGACGATCTGGCCAACAACACCGGCGGCGCCCGCTACTCCCGCGCCACCGCCACCCTCGCCGTCCCCCTCGCCGGCAATACGCCGCCGACCATCAGCGATATCCCGAGTCGCTCCATCAACGAGGACTCCGCCACCAGCGTTATTCCTTTCACCATCGGTGATGCCCAGACCGCCGCCGCCAATCTCGTCGTCACCGCCACCTCGTCCAATCTCACGAAGGTCCCGCTCACCGGCATCACCCTTGGCGGCAGTGGCGCAAACCGCACCATCCAGGTCACTCCGGCTCAAAACCAGTTCGGTCAATCCGCCATCACTGTCACCGTCACCGACGCGATCGGTCTCAGCGTGTCCGATAGCTTCATCGTCACCATCAACGCCGTGAATGACGCCCCGTCCATCAGCGTGATCCCGAACCAGTTCACCGATGTGAACACCGGCACCAGCACCGTGCCTTTCATCGTGGATGACGTTGACACCGCTCCGGCCACTTTAACCGTCAGCGCCACCTCCTCGAACCAGAGCCTGGTGCCCGACGCCAACATCCTCCTCGGCGGAACCGACACCAGCCGCACCGTCAGCGTCAGCCCCGCCGCGCACCAGCTCGGCTCCGCCACTGTCACCGTCACCGTAAGCGACGGCCTCTTGTCGAGCAGCTCGGCTTTTGCGCTCACCGTGACCGGCACCGCGCAGGAAACCTGGACTTTTGCGAACTTCGGCAGCGCCAACACCGCCTCCGGCACCGGTGCCGCCTTGTCCGACCCCGATAACGACGGGCTTGTAAACTTTCTCGAATACGCCCTCGGCGGCAACCCCGCCCTGCCCGACGCCGCCTCCCGCTCCCCCGTTTTTTCCACCGGCGCCGACGGCCTGCGTTTCACCTACCGCAAGGCCGCCGCCGAACTGTCCTACACCGTGGAGCAGTCCGCCAATCTCGCGCCCGATTCATGGTTATCCGTCACTGCGAGCGAAACGGCCAACGGCGACGGCACCTTCTCCCGCGTAGTGCCGCTTTCGGGCGGCAGTCTTTTCCTGCGCCTCAAGGTTTCCACGCCCTGAATCCCGTGCGCACCGCGCCGTCGCCGCGCCCCGTTCCATCGCAGCGCCGATTCCCAACCAACTAACTTTAGCTCCTCGGATTAAGCATGTTTACAATGATGCCGCGAACGCTACCTTGGTTGGTAAAAGTTCCGTCAATCTTTTCTCAGACAGCCCGCCGTCATCCTCATGAGTCACTCGAAGAACCCATTCAAGCGCCCAGTTATACTACTGGTTGATGATGAACCGGGGACCATTGCTGCGCTCGCTGAAATCCTGAAGATCGAGGGCTACGACGTGTGTTTCGCCGGCTCCGGGGAGGAAGCGCTCACCGTCTATGCGGAGAAATCCCCAAACATCGTGCTCATGGATATGCGGATGCCGGGCATTGACGGTCTGGAGGCCAGCCGGCGCCTGCGCGCGAAATACGGCGAAAACTCAGCTCCCATTCTCTTGATGAGTGGAGATTCGAATGCCCTCACGAACAACAAACACTTCCCCGTGGGCGTCGTTGATTTCCTCGCCAAACCCTTCCGCGCCCGGGATGCCCTGATCCACATCCGCGCCCATCTCAGCAACCATCTCTACGCGCTCAGCCAGCAAGCCCTCGCCGCCGAATCAGCCCGCTGCAATGACGCGAAGAACAAGTTTATCGGGCGCTGCGTCCACGATCTCAGCAGCCCCCTTTCCTCTATTCGCGGGCTCGCTGAGTTTCTAAAGGATCCCGCCACCGGCCCGCTCAACCCCGCCCAGTCCGAGATCATCGCGTCCATCCACGAGACCAGCCAGGCCATGCTGGAGCTGGTCAACGAACTTCTGGATATCGCTGCGATCGAGGCCGGGGACGTGCACCTTTCCCTGCGCCCGATTTCCCTCCGCGAGATCGCCGCCAAGTCATCTAAACTGGCCAACTTGATTTCCAGCCGCAAAGGCACCCGCATCGAGCTCCTCTCATCGGGTGCCGATCCTGTCCTGCCGCTTGACCCCGCCCGTATTCGCCAGGTCGTGGAAAACCTGCTCAGCAATGCCGTGAAGTTCTCCCCGCCAGGTTCCGTCGTCACGATCTCGATTGATCAAGACGAGTCGGCCAAGAACGGCCAGTCCGCGCGCCTCTCGGTCCACGATCAGGGACCCGGCATTCCCGACGCCGAGCGCCGCAAGCTCTTTCAGGATTTCGGGCGCCTCTCAACCGTGCCCACCGGCGGAGAAAAAAGCACCGGCCTCGGGCTCTCCATCTGCCGCCGCATCATCGCCGCCCACGGCGGGGAACTCACCGCGCTCAACTCGCCCAATGGAGGCTGCGTCTTCAGCTTTACCGTGCCCATCCCCAAATGCAATTAACGGGGCATATCCTCATCGTGGACGACGAGGCCCATGTGCGCCTCTTTTTGACCCTCATCGTTCGCTCCCTCGGCACCATCGAGGTCCACGGCGCGCCGAACGGCCTTGAAGCGCTCGCCGCCTACCGAGCCCTTCCCTGCGCGCCACTCCTTATCCTGCTCGACGTCAACATGCCCGGCATAGACGGCATCGAGACGCTCCGCCTGCTCCGCGCCGCAGGTGCCACCTGCCCCATTGTCATGCTCACCTCGCTCGCCACCCGCCAACGGGTCGAAGAGGCGATCGTGGCGGGAGCCGATCATTACATCCGCAAGGACACCCCTCGCGACGAGATCATCAGTCAGCTCAAAACCGTCCTCGAGGATGCGGGCGAGACCGCCCCCCCTCTCGGCGAGCAAAAGTAAACCTTCCGCCCTTTCTCCATGAGCACTTCCACTCCCTTTGAAACCACCCCTCAAATGGCCAGCCTCACCGTGCGCTACTCCCTTCAGGAAATCCTGGCCGAGCTGGCCCAGGAGCGCAGCACCGGCTCGTTCGGCATGGAAAAACTCAATCAGGCTGAGATTCTAAAACTGTTCGAAAGCAAAAAGAAACGCCGTGGCAAAAAAACCTCCTGAACTTCTTTTTCCCCAGCGGCTCAAAGCCCTGTCGAACTTCGGTTACGTCCACGACGTTGACAACCTCGTGCGCGATTACGGCGAGGGCCTCGATTTGCTGCATGTCATCATTGAGCGGCAATACCTGACCCGGGACGACGCCTGCCGCTGCTATGCGGAGTCGCTGGGGTTTGCCTACGTTGATCCGTTCTCGTCCATCATGACCGACGAGGCGCTCGCCGCCATCCCGTCCGAGATCGCCGCCAAGGCCAGCGCCATCGGCATCTACATCATTGATGGCGTGCTCACCGCCGCCATGTCCCGCCCGGAGGACACCGCCTTGGTCCGCCGCCTCAGCCAGATCGCCAAGATGCCGGTCAGCCCGGTGTTCTCCCTGCCGCGCGAGATCGAGCACACCATCCTCATCCAGTATTCCAGCGAGGAGAACCTCTCCGACAGTCTCTCCTCCCTCGCACGCTCCGATCTCTTCGCCAACCCCGACCTCGCCAACGATAAACTCGCCGCCATCGCCGATACGGCCGAGGTCGTCGCCATCCTCGAGGAGATCATCTATTACGCCATCCGCGAACGCGCGACCGACATTCACATTGAGCCCCAAGAGACCAGCTCCCGCATCCGCTTCCGCATTGATGGCATGTTGCGCGAGATCCTGAGCTTCTCGCGTAAACTTCACCGCGCCTTCATCTCCCGGCTCAAGATCCTCAGTAATCTCAACATCGCCGAGGGCCGTTTCCCCCAGGACGGGCGTTTCTCCATCGGTCTGGCTCAGAACAAGGCCGACTTCCGCTTCTCATCCATACCCACCCAGCACGGCGAGAAAGCCGTTATCCGCATCCTTCCCGGCACCGGCAAGAAATCCATGATCACCCTGGATAAGATGATGATGTCGGGCAGTATCCTCGGCCCGATCCAGCGTCTCATCCGAAACCCCAGCGGCATCATCTTCGTCACCGGCCCCACCGGCAGCGGCAAGACCACCACACTCTACGCCGCGCTCAACGAAATCAATTCACCCGACATCAACATCTCCACCATCGAAGATCCGGTGGAGATCCGTCTCGACGGCGTCACTCAAACCCAGGTCAACGCCAACATTGATCTCAAGTTCTCCACCGTCCTGCGCTCCCTCCTCCGCCAGGACCCCGATGTCATCCTCATCGGCGAGATTCGCGATCTGGAGACCGCCAAAATTGCCACCGAGGCCGCCCTCACCGGCCACATCGTTTTCGCCACGCTCCACACCAACACCGCCGCCCAGGCTGTCATCCGCCTCATGGAAATCGGCGTGGATGCCTACATGGTCGCCCCCTCCGTCATCGGCGTGCTCGCCCAGCGCCTCGCCGCCCGCATCTGCGAAAACTGCAAGGAGGCCTACATCCCGAGCCCCGATGTCCTGCGCAAGTATTTCAAGGACGAGGGCAACGATGTCGTTTACTTTTTTCGCGGCCGCGGTTGCCCCGCCTGCCGGGGCAGCGGCTACAAGGGTCGCATCGCCTTCCACGAACTCCTTATCGTTACCGAGGAGGTGCGCACCCTCATCGCCCAGCGCGGCTCCGAGCGCGACATCACCGTCGCCGCCGCCAAGGTCGGCTATAAGCCGCTTCGCTACGATGGCCTTAAAAAAGTCCTTCTCGGCCTCACCACCATCGAGGAGATCGAGGCTAACACCGCCCTCGAGTTCGGCGCCTGATTACGCCCGCGCCGCCAGCTCCGCATACAGCTTCTCCAACTCCGGTGCGGGCACACCCAGCGCCCGAGCCCGCCGAAGCGGCTCTCCCCAGATCGGCTCCAGCTCCAGCGGCCTGCCCGCTACGTAATCCACCATCGTCGAGGGTTTATACGGCCCCATCGGCCGCGTCTGCTCGACTTGCTTCTCCAGATACGCATCCGCGATCTCCACCCCCTCCGCCCGCGCGATCGTCTGCACTTCGCGCATCAACGCCCACACCCGCGTTTCGAGGACGGCGTCCTGCAAAATCAAATCCGTGCTCATGCCTTCGCGCCCCGCCCCCGCCACGACCGAGAGCCCGTTGAAGGGCAGATTCCACACCAGCTTGTGCCAGCGCGCCGTCAGCAAACTCACCGCCACCTGGGTTTTCACGCCCGCACCTTTGAACAACAGCGCCACCGCCTCGGTGCGCGCCAGCGGCCCGCCCGCCAGCTCTCCCATCGCCACATAGCCCGCCATCGTGCACTCCGCCACCCCGGGTGCCGTGCGGTTGACGCACACAAAACACAGCGCGCCGATCACCCGTTCCGCCCCCGCCACCGCCGCCACTTGCTCGTCCACCCCGAGGCCGTTTTGCAGGTTTACCACCACTGTTTCCGGTCCGAGCAAGGGTGGCAACAAACGCGGCAGCGCGTGGTTGGCGGTCGCCTTGAGTCCGATCACCACGAGGTCCACCGGGCCGATCTCCTCCGCGCTCGCCGCCGCCTTTACCGGGTTCACTGTGTATCGTTCTCCCGGATACGCAACCGTCACCCCGTTTAGCCGCAGCTCGGGCAGATCTCCGCGCGCCAGAAACGTGACGTCATGACCGGCCCGCGCCAGCCTGCCTCCATAGTAGAGGCCAAGCGCGCCGGCGCCGACAACCGCGATGCGTGGATGCACAGGAAACATAACCTCAAAAAACCGGCCGCGCCCGCCGCCCTCAAGCCTTCACCGCCGCCGCCTTGCGCGCAGCCCGGCGCGCACTCCAGGTTTTGCAGGGCCAGACGACCCCGAGATGATAAAGTCCGAGCGCCAGCAACATCCCCGCCGCCGCGTAGCAAAATCCTTCCGCCGTCACCGGCACCGCCGGCTTGAACACCGCCCACGTTCCCCGCGCGATTTCGCTGTCCGCGTGCCGCAGGAAAACCCAGGGCCGCGACCACATCCCGGCATCACGCAGCGCCGCCTCCGCCTCGGCAAGCGACTGGGCGCGCGCCTGCGCCTCCGCCATCACGCCACCGAGTTTTGCCACCGGCGCGGAGGCTTCGCTCCGGGTTGTCTCGATAAGTTGCGTCAAGGTCAGCCCGCTTTCCCTCGCGACCGCCTCGAAGCGGGCCAGCACCCGGCGCGCCTCGTCGAGATGCCCGCCGAGGCGTTGCAGGTATTGCTGAAAAAACTCCGGTGCCTGCGAAAGCGTGATCGCCCCCGCCACACACAGCACGCGATCGAGCAGGGTCTCGCCCATGCGTCCGACCGGTTTCAAAGGAGCGAGCCAGGGCATTGCCATGCCGCAGAGATACCGTTCCCTCCCGCCGGCGCAACCTCGCCGACGCACCCGCCTTACAGCGCAAGCCCGGCTCTTCCGCCGGCCGTGCAAGGGTCGGAACATTTCCGGCAAAGCATGCGGAGCCGCCCGACTCCCCGCGCCCTAAAGTCTGGCCATGTCCTCCCACTCCCGACGTCGCTCGATATCACTGCTGGCCGGCATTACACTGCTGGCGGCACTGGTCCCGCTCCCTCTTCGGGCAGCGATAGATGGAGAGGCTTTGCTCGAAGCCCTGGTGCAAAACGGGGCACTCACCACCGAGCAGGCCGCAAAACTCGCCAAGAGCAATCAGACAACTTCGCCCGCCCTCGTCCTCGCCGCGCCGTCCGTCGCGAAAAAGCTCGTCATTCTGGGCCGCATCCAGGCCCAGTTCGTCGCGCTCGACTCGAACGACAAAGCCACCGTTGACGCCGCCGCGACCGAGCACTTCCTGCTCCGCCGCGTTCACTTCGGGGCCAAAGCCGAACTCGCCCCGGACTGGCACGCCATCTTTCTCTACAATTTCACGGGAAACTTTTTCGAGCTCGCAGGCGTGCAATGGCAACGCTCCGGCCTTTCCATCGAGGTGGGCCAACGGCTCGTCAACATCGGACGCGAGGAAAACATCTCCAACGGCGTCATCAAAGCCATCGAACGCTCCGCCGCCACCCGTTACTTGATCGAGAGCGCAAACGGCACCCGCCTCGGCGCCGGCAGTTACCGCGTGGGTGTCTTCGCCGATGGCACCGCCGGCGACTTCTTCTGGGGCGCCGCGCTCACCAACCCCGAGCAGTCCTCCACCGGCCCTCTCGCCGCCGGCACCGGCAACTCCTCGACCAACCAGCCCGCCGTCTGGCTCGACGGCGGCTATACGTTCAAAACCGACGCCCGAAAACTCATCGCCGGCGCGGGCATCGGCGTGCTGCCCGATCAAGGCGGTCTGGCCCCCGGCAAGGGCAAGGATCTCACCATCGGCTCCGTCTATGCCGACTACACCGCCGGCCGCTTCAGTTTTCTCACCGAGGTCATCGCTTCCGGCGTGCAAAGCGGCGCGCTCGACGGCTCTGATGCGTTTGTCCACGGAGCCTACGTGCAACCGTCCTGGTATTTCACCAAACACTTCGAGGGTGTCGCCCGCGCCGGCTACGTGGAAAGCGACGGCCGCGGCGTGCGTTTATCCGATATCGTTCCCGGCTCACCCTCGGCCATGGTCTGCGAGCGGGCCCAGGATTTTTACCTTGGCACCAACTGGTATATCAAGGGCAACGACATCAAACTCCAGACCGGTCTCATCTACGCCCGCGCCGAGGACAAACCCAACGGCGCTTCCGCCACCGCCGAAACCTACGGCGTGCGCTCGCAGTTGCAGGTCAACTTCTGAGCGGACTCAGCTCAGCCGCGTCACTTCCACGACCACCAGCGCCGCGCCCTCGCCTGCCCGCCAGCGGACGTTCCATCCCGCCACGCTCATGCCGTAGAGCCGCTCGGGGTCTGCCTGATAAGCGGGCTGCACATCGAGTTGCAGAAGATGTCTCACCAGCGAGGTCACCGCCTCGCCCAGTTGACTCGCGAACTCGGGCGCGATCAGCACCGCCTCCGCCGGACGCGCCACCGGCGCAGACTGCGCCCAATCGGCCCGCGCCTCGGGCTTGGCCTCGCACCACGGGAGGTAGGGCTTCACATCGTAAACCGGTGTGCCGTCCACACAATCTATCCCGGCAACACGCAAGCCGCCTGGCTCGATGGCGAGCAGTTGCACCAGAGAGAGGCCGAGGCCGTTCGGCCGGTTCGGTGAACGCGAAGCAAAAACGCCGACCCGCTCGTTACCCCCGAGTCGCGGCGGGCGGACGGTTGCCCCGCCCGCCCACCGTGGATTGCGATCAAACCCCGTGACCAGCCACACGTGCGAAAATGCCTCCAGCCCGCGCGTAAAATCGGCGGCGACAAACTCCGGCGTAAACTCCACCCACCCCTCCGCCTCCGGCACGATGCCGCTCTGGCGGGGCACGCCAAATTTCTCCGCAAAGGGAGTGCGGACAAAGGCCACGGGCCGGAGAGTGTGAAGCTCGGAAGACACACCGAACACGCAGCGCAATCCCGCCGCGAAGGCCAGCGTTTATCCTCAGGCGGCCTGCCGTGGCGCTGCCTGATCGCCACCGCCGCGCGGGCTTCAGCCCGCCGCGTCGGCAAGCAGCACCGCCAGCTCGGCGCAAACGGCGGGCGCTCCGGCATAGAACGGGATGCGCGGCATCTTGAGGTCAAACACTCGCAACGGAAAAATGTCACCCCCGAGGTAATGCACTTCGCCGCCGGCCCCGAGCACGAGCGGCACCGCCGCAGCAATGTCCCACACCCGGACGTTGTGATCCACCGTGGCGTCGAAGAGCCCCGCCGCCACATACGCGAGGTGCAGCGTGCTGCTGCCCAGCCCGCGTATCTTGAATCGTGATACCAGCAGGCTGGCGTGCGGGTAGAACTTTTTGTCCATCGGGCTGTGGAAGCCAAGCATGCGCTGACCCACCGGCGTGTCGGTCTTAACCCGCACCGCGCGCTCGCCATCCCACACTCCCAAACCCGGACCGCCGTGGATTAACACGCGGCGCGCCAGGTCATAAATCACGCCATAGACCGGTGTGCCGTTTTCCAGCAGCGCGAGCGAGATGGCACAGCTCGGGATGCCGGTCGCGTAGTTGTTGGTGCCGTCAATCGGGTCGAGCACCCACGCGAAACGGGCCTTCAACACGATGGGCGCGGTGGC
>JAIYBI010000311.1 GCA_027488595.1 Opitutaceae bacterium
AAAGAGGGGGTGCCGATAACCCAGCCAAGTGAGACCCTTGCGCGACTGAGTTTTCAGCGTTTCTATCGGCTGTTTAGGCGTTTAAGTGGAATCACTGGCACCGCCGCCGAGGCTTCGGCCGAGTTTTGGCGTGTCTATGGCCTCCCATATGTGAAAATCCCGCCACACCGCCCGAACCAGCGCCAAACCTGGCCGGCACGATACTTCGAGAAAGCGGATGAAAAATGGGCTGCCGTAGTCGAGGAAGTTGTTGAGCTGCATCGTCTGGGTCGCCCGGTGCTGATCGGCACGCGAAGCGTAGCCGCAAGCGAACATCTCGGGCACTTGTTAAGTGCTTGCGGGCTGTCATTTAGCCTCCTCAATGCGAACCGAAACCGGGAAGAGGCCGCCATTATTCACCTCGCCGGCGAGCCAAACACCATCACCGTGGCGACGAATATGGCCGGTCGCGGCACCGATATTCGCCTTGGCCATAAAGTTGCGGAAGCGGGTGGTTTGCATGTGATTCTGACGGAGGCCCATGAGTCCGGCCGTATTGATCGGCAGCTTTGTGGTCGCGCCGGCCGGCAAGGAGACCCCGGGAGTAGCCGTTTATTCGCCAGCCTGGAAGATGACTTGGCGGAGCGCTTTTTAGGGAAATGGGTGAGGCGCTCTCTTGTGGTTTTAGTTGGGGGCAAGGCACCCTCCGAAGCTCGTTCTACGGGCTGGGGAATCCGTCGCGCCCAGCGTGCCGCTGAAGCCCAGTCCTTTCGTCAGCGGCGCCTCGTCATGCAGCAGGATCAAGAGCTTGCCGAGGCACTTATTCCGAGCCAGTCAATCGACCAAATCTAAGGAAAAAAAACCGGATGTGCATTCACTCAAAGACCACCCCCATCACCCATCCGAGTTCCGTCCAGAATAAGATAATGTTATAGCGAAAGAAACTGTAAAAACTGGGTTTACTCCCGGTCAAACTGTCCGCACGTTGGTCATCGAGTCGCTTCCATGTCACCTCTTTTTAAACACCTCCTGTGAGCGTTAAACGGCCCAATTCCCGTTTGAGCGCTGCCTCCTTTGGTGTGGAGGCGCTGGAGATGCGTATGTTGCTCTCGGCGACTCCGGCACCGGCTTTCACGATTGAGAATCCCCTGCTTTCCAGCTCCACGGTCGAATACGTATCCGCTGCCCACGCAGACGAGTCCTCAGCCGCGGCAACCTTGCCGACCGATAGTCTCCTCGACGGAATCGATCTGACTGCACCGGCAGCCGCTGAAGTTAAAGACGAATCCGCCCTTGTTTCCCAGGCTACCGTAGCCGAAGCTGGGGCTGAAATCTCCAGCGAGATTTCTACCAGTTCGGAGTTAGCCCCGTCGACCACTGCAAAAGCCGACGACGCAATCGTCCCTGCATCACCAGACTCCAAGCCTCTCGTAACGCAGCTCATTCTCACCCTCACCGCTGCTCAGGGACCGCCTCAGGCCTCGATAGTTACGCTTTCTGCAGGACAAAACAATCTAACAATCGCCGCCGATGAGCGACTCAACGGCAAGGGAACTTATACCCTTGCGCTGACAAACAGCGGCATTTTTGCGCCGGGTAATTCACCGGGCATGGTGAGCGTCGATAGCCTCACCCAGACCGCAACTTCGGTCCTTGAGATCGAGTTGGGCGGAACCACCGCCGGCACGGGCTACGACCAAGTCAACGTGACAGGCACTGCCGCTCTGGGCGGAAAACTTCTCGTCACCCTTTACGGCGGCTTCACCCCGGTTCTCGGCCAGACCTTCACGATTCTGAACGCCGGAACAATCTCGGGGGACTTCGCTGACTTCTCGGGACTTTCTGTTGGCGGCGGACTTTATCTCCGCCCGGTCGTGACAGGTGGCCAGTATCGTCTGCAAGTGGTTGGCGACTTCGTTCCAGAGCGTCCCTTGGTCTTTATTCCAGGTTTTGCCGGATCGTTCCCCCTTTCATCCCAGCTCGGCACTTGGCTCACGAATCGCGGCATGGCTCCGGAGCTTTTGCAGCTCGATCCCATCGCCAATACTTATAGCTCCCTCATCCAGACCTTCCAAAATGTCGGCTACCAGTTGGGCTCGTCTTTGTTCATTGCAAACTGGGATTGGCGCATGGCAGTCGCACCGGTTGACGGAACGGTGGACGGAACGGTAAATGGAGTCACCGGCACCTCTCTAACGGATACCACCTTTACCACCGGCATAGACTACCTCGGTTACGCCTTGAAGCAGGCGGCCAACGCGTGGTCTGCATCGCATAACGGCACCGCACCCGTTTCGGTTGACATCGTCACGCACAGCACCGGCGGCTTGATCGCCCGCGCTTACATCCAGAGCACCGCCTACGGTGAATCCTTCGGCACAGCAGATTTGCCTGAGGTGAATAATCTCTTCCAAATCGGCGTCCCTAGCCAGGGTGTGGTCCAGGCATTTAATTTCCTCGCCGACAATTTCAGCCTTTCCTCGACTTCACGCTTGGCCGGTCTGGTGGCGAACCTCGCCTTCCAACAGGTTATTGATGGCGGGACAATCACCGGACCCGATGGAAACATCACCCTCGCTAGCATCTCCACGAGCGGTTCACCCGACCCGACGAAGTTTCTTCGCTCCTACATCAAGGCATTGGTAGACCTGACCGCCACTTTTGATATCCTAGACACCGACTCGACCAATGCGGTCTCCTTGGAAGATGTTAACACTTCTCCCACCACCTCCCTGATACTGGACCTCAACGATGGCCTGGGGATGTACGGTGCGGTTGCGGTTGATGCAAACGCCTTCATTGATTCCCTCCGAGGCAGCCTCTCAATCATCTACTCTGACGAGGTGTCCACGCCCGCATCCCTCCAAACCTTCGTTGGTGGCTCCGGTCCGATCGTTGGAATGGGCAGCCCCTTGGGTCGCACCCCTGGACTAAGTGAAACGTGGTATCAGCAAAATTTCACCTCAAACGGTGATGGAACCGTCCTATCGGTTTCGGCATGGGGCCAGTTTGAGGGCGAGACCGATGTCGCGCGCTTGGCCAAGATCAATGAAGTTCCACTCACCGCCGCCGCCACGTCGGCCCCTGTGGACCATTCTGAATTAGCGAACAACCTCTCCACCTTCACGCACATCCTTACCGAACTCGGCCTCACTGACTTCACCGCCGACCTTGATGCCACAGGCCTCAACTCAACCGCAAAACAGGCATCGGCTCTCTTGAGTTACGTCTTCGGATTTTTCCTGAGTAAAGTAGGCTCCGTTGAACAGGCCTTCGCGCTCTTCGAGACATCCGTTGATGCAATTTCTGGTTATCTAACCGCTCTTGATCCCACTGCCGTGAGCGCCGGCTTTGATCTTCCGGCATTTTCGTTTGCCCTGCCCAATATCACCATCGACGGCGTTCTGGCGTTGACCGCCCCAGTCATCTCCTTGGTCGGTCCTTCCGGCGGAGCCTCCGCTCGTTTTGGCACCTCGGGCTTCAATGGTCGGATGACGATCAGCGCAACATCGGCGTCAATCTTCCCCGGGAAAACCTACACCGCCGCCGTGATAGACGGAAACGATGCCGACAACGTCGGCGTGTCCGGCACCTATGATTGGGTGACGAAGACATTCGTCCTAAGCCTGGATCAGACAACCCTCGTGGTCGGCGAGGCCTTGTTGGTGAACGTTGGAAATGCAACTTTAACTCTGGACCCTGCGAACGCCGCCCCGGATCAAGTCTTTCTAACCACAGCGTCCGCCAAACTGAGTTCACCCATTTTTAGCGGGTTGGGTCCTGTCACCCTCACCAACTTCACACTTCGTCGCAACGGATTCTCGATCTCCAACGCAACCCTCACTGTTGCCGGAGGCGGAACTGCCACGGTCGGTAACTTCCTCACGATCTCGGGTCTCAGCCTTGGCGTTTCCGGATTTGATGTGACGGTGGGTGCAACGACCACCGTGGCTGGCACCGTGACCGCTACCGCAAGCAGCCTGTCGCTTTACCCTGCGGCCAACATCCTTACTAGCAACGCCACCGGATTGGTTTTTGCCTACAACCTGTCGGGGAATAATCCAGTCGCCAATGTGAGCATCACGGTCGCCACCTTCGAATTGGTGATCGCAAGTGCAGTCAGGATTTCCGCCACCGGTATAGTCTTTACCCCAGGCGCTGGCATTAACGATCCGATCGCTACCTTGGGCACCGCTGAAATCGGCGCCGCGCAATTCTCGGGGGTTACACCGGTGTCGGTAACCGACGTGGTCCTCCGCCGCACTGGCTTCACCCTCGGCAGCGTCACGCTCGCCACCCCATCGGGGGCCCTCGCGGCATTTAATGATACTTTCGGTCAGGTGCTTGAAATTGATGGCCTCAGTCTCACCATTACGAACGTTTCTCTCACCTATGGTGGCCTGCCGGCCTTCAATGGTGCGATTGATCTCCAGGTGAGCGGAGCCGTCCTTTTCCCTGACATTCCCGTTCTTAACTTCAGTTTGGGTGATCTGTTGGGTAATTACGATTTAAGTGTTCCGAACCTCCTCACCCTGCGGGTCCCGGCCGTAACGCTTAAACTGGGCGACATCTTGGAGGTCGATCTGCCCACCTTTAATATTACGCCCGGATTTGATGCACTCGCCATCTTCAACAATATCAGCTTCCGTGTCCCGAGCATCCCGTCCATCTCCGGCGTCTTCTCCACCTTCTCACTCAACAAGCTTAATTTCACCCTCCCTGACGTAACCATTTCCGTCCCGGGTCCAGTATCCTTAGGTGGATTTGCGAATATCGGAAACCTACAGTTCACAATCTCCGGCTTCTCGCTCAATCGTAGCCTCGGGACGATCACTGGTTCAATCGCGCTGAACATTGGAAGTTTCTCTCTCTTCCCGAACGGTAGTTTGTTTAGCACGTCGTTCACGGGTCTGGCCGCCAGCTATGATCTGGGCCTTGGCCTCCTTTCCACCGGTGCGCTGAAGCTTCACTTTGACTCCCTCGACCTCCGGTTCGGAGAGGCGTTCACCCTCACCGCCCTTGATTTCGATCTGACTCCCGGCTCCCTCACCCTCGCGACTCTCTCGTCGGCCGAAATCAGCTTCCCTCAATTCCCAGCACTGCCGTCAGCCACATTAACAAATCTCGTCGTTCAAACCACCGGCTTCTCAATCGCCGGTGTTACAATTTCATTACCCAGCACAGCCTCCTTTGGGTCAATCGGGGATGCTTTTGGTGACTTCCTAAAGTTCAGCGACATCACGGTGAACTTGACCGGATTCAGTTACACCTACGCGGTGAATCCTGTGATCGTGGGAACAATCACGGTTGATCTCACCGACCTCCAACTTTTCCCGAGTTTCACGTTCCTCTCATCTACCTTTAGCGGCGTAAGTGCCTTTTACGACCTTACTGACGCCGCCAAGCTCAAAATTAATGTCACGTCACTGGACCTTCGCATCGGGGATGCGCTGGAACTAAACTTCGAAGACATCAGCCTAACCCCTGGATCTTTCACCCTTGGAACCTTTGCCTCGGTAGATGTGAGTTCGCCCCTTTTCCCCAGCCTGAGTGGTTCGATACAAAACTTTACCCTTACCCGCAAGGGCTTCACGATCGCAGCACTCGAGCTAAGTGTGCCTGGCCCCGTATCATTTGGCGGTTTTATCAATTTCTCGAATCTCAAACTGAATGTCGCCAATTTTGTTTTGGATCGGTCGGTAACTGTAAAAGTAAGCGGTAACGTCACCCTAACGATTGGTGCACTGTCACTCCTCCCTGGAAATACGATCATCAGCACCAGCGCGCTGAACATCAGTGCGAGCTTCGCGTTAGGGTCCCCGTCCGCGACCGGTTCCTTGCTTCTGACCATCGGCGGCCTCGAAATCACCCTCGCCAGCTCCCTTAGGATCGCCGCCGTAGATGTAACCATTGATCTCAACGCGGCCTCGGTGATCGCAACCATACCGACTGCCGAGTTGAAGTTCCTCCCACTCGGAGACCTCACTATCGCCATTACGAACTTAGCGATTCGCCGTGATGGAATCTCGTTTGATGACGCGACCCTGCTCCCTGCTAGCGTCAACTTTGGCGGAGTTCTCACTGCGACAGGCGTTAATATCTCCTTGAGTGATTTCGATTACAGCACCACCACGCCGGCTGTTCTTGCCGGAACGTTGACCTTCAGCGCGGCGGGTGGATCACTTGCTTTGGGTTCAGTCCTCACCGCGACACTAAGCGACACGGACACCGATGGATTTGTGCTGGAGGGCACCTACAATCTAAACACGAAAACCTTCAGTCTAGTTGTTGATCAAGCCTCCTTGACCATACCGGGACTCCTAACTGCAACCCTTACCTCAGCGACCTTTACCTATAACCACTTAGGCGATGAAACCCAAGAATTGCTTTCGATTTCGAGCGTCGCTGTTCTCGTTATCCCGCTGAATAATGCAACCGCCACGGTAACAGACCTCAAAATCCGCAAGAACGGGTTCTCCATCGCATCGGCCACCGGAACAATTTCGGACGGACTCACCCTTGGCTCATTCTTCACCATCGCGGCGCCAACGATCACGATGACCGGTGTAAATTATACAACCGGCGGCTCACTTTCTGGAACCATCGGTTTCAGCGCAAACTCGGTCACCTTGGGACTTGGCTCCGTCATAAACTTGTCGGTCGATGACTCAGACACCGATACAGATAGCTTCGAACTCACGGGAGGTTACAATTTAGGGTCCGGCACCTTTAACATACGTCTCGACAGTGTGTCCCTCACGATTGGGACCTTCGCAACCTTCACCGCCACCGGATTGGCCGCCGACTACAATCCGAACGCATCCGGGACTAGCCGTGCGATATTCGGCGGCACCGGCATCAGCGGAACAATTACCGGAACTGGACAAGGTATTACAGGTGCATCATTCATTTTGGTCGTCTTCGGCAACGGGCAGTATGCGTTCGAGGGCAGTGGTAATGCGAGTGTAAGCGGAGGCGGCGCAAGTCTCTCCGGTCAGGTCAACATAATGACCAACACAAGCGAGAGCGCTGCGTTTGGTTTGAGTATCAGTGTAAACCCCACGACGACACTCACGATAACACTCACCACCAATGGAACCAATGTTTCAGTTGCCGGCTTAAATCTCGGCGTCGGTGAAAATCTTATCCTGAGTGGTGACTTCACCTACAGCTCTAGCAACGAAAGTCTCGGCACCGGCACTTTCCGTCGTGTGACGGTGGCCAACGGTGTCTTGGAGATCAAGGCGGGCAATGTCGTTCTGCGTGCAACAGGAATCGCCGGAGACCTGTTGATGGGCTCAGGAACAACCGTGGGTGCCGTCGGAAAAATCACGGCCAGCAATATCACCCTGACCGGTGTTACCGGTCTGTCTGTCTCAGCGACCGACGTCGTGGTCGAATTCAATACTACAACCCTAGCGCTTTCCGGAAACTTCGGCGCCACCTCGGTAACGGCATTCGACTACACCGCGAGTGATCGCCGCAGTTTTCTTTCAATCTCTGCGACGGTTGACTTTGGCTTGTCTGTAAATGGCGCAGCGCTGCAAGTAGGCGGTGCATATACCTTTGATCGTGCTGCCATAAGTATTAACGGTGGGGCGGTGTCCCCCGTCATTCGCGCGAGCGTGTCCGGGGGTTCGCTGAGTTTCTCCACCGGAAGCTCGACTGGGCCTTCACTCGAACTCGAGGGCATATCCGGGGCCTTCTTAATCAATTCCTCTGGTGCCGCAGGAAAACTAACCGTCACCACCGCTACTTTACAAAATGTTACAGGTCTTGGTCTTACCGTAACATCAGCCACCCTTCAGTTCAACACCACGGGTGCCGACGCGACTGTTACCACCGTCGGCGGCGTCGCCGGTTTCACCTACACCGGGATCGAGCAAAGAAACTTTGTATCTTTCCTTGGGACAATGTCCCTCACCGTCGGCTCCGGTGACACCGCGGTCGCCTTCGCCGGAACGATCGGCTTTCGCCAACAAAACGTTTCAGTAAATGGTATCGGTCAATCGAATGTTAGCATCTCGGTAAAGAACGCCACTGCCAGCCTCGTGGCCGGCGGGGTTACCCTCTCGTTAAGTGGAATCAACGGCGCGGTGCTCTTCAACGCCGATGGCGTAGCCGGCAAATTCAGCGTTACTACGCTCGGCCTGACTGGAATCACCGGTGTCTCTTTCACCGCCCAGAACATTGTGCTGGAGTTCAATCGAACCGGCGCTCCGCTCGAGACTACAATTGACGGTGTCGTTTTAAGCTTTACCGAAATTGAACAGGAAAACTTCTTCTCGGTTTCCGCCGACCTCGATCTCACCTTAAGTTCCACCGGGGCCTCTGCATCACTGAATGGACGCTTCACCTTCTCAGAGATTGGAATCACCGTTGGCACTGCCAACGAGACCGTTTTAATTCTCCAAGCTGAAAACGCCAATCTCGCCCTTGCGGTAGGCGCGGCACCGGGTGGAGCCCGCCTTACTTTTAGTGGTATTAATGGTGCCTTCGTCCTGCGCTCAACCGGAGTCGCCGGCAAGCTCGGAGTTGGGTCTGTCGCCCTTACCAAGGCAGATGGCGTGACTCCGTTCACCGGTTTCACCTTTGCGATCACGGACGTCCTCTTGGAACTCAACACAACCGGGGCAGGAATTAAAGCGACGATTGGAACCGTCGTTTTCGACTACACCGCCTCGACAAAATTCGACTTTCTCGCGATTCAAGGAACGGCCTCGCTTGCCATTGATACCGCTGGAGTCGCGGCTACCCTAAGCGGCACTTTTGCCTTCGAAAAAGTGAGCAAGACCGTGAATGGATTGCCCGAGACCATTCTCACCATTTCGGTCTCAAACGCCTCTACTTCACTTACGATCGGCGGGGTGAGTCTCGCGGCAAACTCCATAAACGGTGTTATCCTTCTAAACGGTCTCGGAATCGCCGGTTCACTTTCGGTCGGCTCCGTGGAACTCACGGGCGTGACCGGCGTGACCGCATCCGGCAGCTCCCTTACGCTTGAACTCAATACCACTGGAATCGACGTAAGTGCCGATCTAAACGGTCAGGCTTTCGCCTTCACGGGTGTTGATCGTCGTAATTTCTTGGCGGTTTCAGGCACATTCAATCTCGGTCTGAGCGCGGGGCCGGTGTCCTCAACCCTGACCGGTGCCATGTCCTTCCAGCGTTCGACCCTGATTGTGGATGGAGCCTCTAGCACCGTAATCCGTATCGGAGCGACTGATCTAACGACCACGCTCACGGTTGCCTCGGTTTCGCTTTCCGTGACAGGGCTCAACGGTGGAATCCTATTGAATAGCAAGGGCGCCGCCGGCCGCTTGACCATCGGAAACATAACCTTGAGCGGTGTAACGGGCCTCACGGCGGTGGTGAACAGCGGCTTCCTGGACTTCAACACTACTGGCTCCGCGCTCTCTGCAACGATCGGCACCACCTCGTTCACCTACGCAACGAACGACAAGTTCCAATTCTTTGCCATCGGCGGTGACCTCAACCTTTCTCTCACGACCGCCATCGGCGCGGTTGTCCTAAGCGGAAACTTCACTTTTGATCGCTCCAGTGTCTTTGTAAATGATATCGCCACCACCGTTATTAAGGTAACGATCCAAGGAGCATCCACTTCTATCATCGCCGGCACTCCTACTTCCGGGGTGAAGATTTCAGCATCCGGTATTACGGGCGCCTTCCTCATTAATTCCTCGGGCATGGCGGGCTTGCTCCGTATTGGCACCATGACGCTCACGCAGTCCGATGGTTCGCCCATTCCGGGCATAGTGGTAAGCGCTCGTGATGCTGTGATTGGCCTGAACACGACTGGCACCGCGATCAAGGCTACGGTAGGCTCCATCTACTTCGACTACACCGGACTCACTCACCGCAGCTTCTTCACGATCCAAACCGATCTCGATATCAGCATCGGGGTCCCTGGTTCTCTCGCCCTTACCCTTACGGGTCGTTTCGGAATCACCAAGACCACCATCACCGTGCTTGGCGCATCTCAGGATGCCTTCCTCGTAACCCTCGCCAACGTAAGCACCGCAATCACGATCGGTTCAGCCCCCGGCGGTGCACAGTTGAAACTGAGTGAAATTAGTGGAGCCTTGATCATCGCCAAAATTGGTGGCGTGACTGGTGTGGCCGGCCTCGTGACAATCGGCAAACTCGGGCTGACGGAAGCGGACGGGATCACTCCCCTGATCGGAGATTTCAAACTCTTGCCTCTAAATCTGCCGCTGAGCTTCAACTTCTTCGATGTTAACTTCAATCTGGGCCTCCCATCCTTGGATCTGAAACTCGGCGCGTTCCCCTACATTGATCTCTCGGTTCCGTCGCTACCTTCGTTTAACCTGCCAAGTTTCTCTCTCCCTTCGCTGTCCTTGCCCGATTTTGCGGCGTTCCTCCCAACATTCAACCTGCCAGCGTTGTCCCTACCGAACATCTCGCTCCCGAGCATTTCCTTCCCCTCGGTAAATCTTTCTCTCCCCAACTTTAACCTCGGCCTGGACTTTAGTCTGCCTTCCCTCAAAAACTTCATCAATCTCTCCGGGTTGATCGATTTTAGCCTCGGCGACTTCTTTACCTTCCGCGGCAACTTCTCCTTCGATAAGATCGGGTCGGAATTGGTGATCGTGGCGAACAATGTCACCACCGCCCTGACCGTCGGTGATTTTAGTGTCTCCCTCACTGCCGGGACGCTTGGCTTAGTGATTAAGACCAACCGCACGGTGTCACTCGAAGTTTCCGGCACCTTCGCACTTAGTGGCGGCGGTTTTGCCAACGCTACCGCCACGAGCCTCAAGTTCCAATACAACACCAGTGGG
>JAIYBI010000479.1 GCA_027488595.1 Opitutaceae bacterium
CACAGTCGCCATCGTGCGCGATGGCCAGGTGCTTTGGCAGGGCCAGAGCGGCGTCATCGCCCGTGGCTCCACCACGCCGGTTGATTCGTCCACCCTTTTCGCCTATGGAAGCGTGGGAAAGATGTTCACCTCCACCCTCGTGCTCCAGGCCGCCGAGCGGGGCGAGATTTCGCTCGATGCACCGATCAACAGTTACCTCGCTTTAAGCGGCGGCGCTGCGGTGCCGGGCGGCGACGGGGTGTCGGTGCGGCAGTTGCTCAACCACACCAGCGGATATCCGAGCTACGAATACGACCCCGGCGTGCAGGCGAAGCTCTTCGATCAGAGCTTTCCCTGGACCCGCGCCGATGTGCTGGCGTCCATCACCGCAGCCCCGACTTCCGGCGCCTTTGTGTATTCCGGAAACAACTACGTGCTTCTGGGCGATATTCTGGAGCGCGCCACCGGCCGGAGCTATGCCCAGCTCTACCAGAGCGGCATCGCCGGGCCGCTGGGATTGACGCGATCCTTCGTCGAGCTCGGGGCGGCGCCGCGCGAGGCGTTCGCCCAGGGAGTGTGGAAACTCCCGGCCGTCCTGATGGGCGGCGCTGAAATCGCCGCCTTCGACTTGACCGCCGGCGTGCCGACATCGCTTTACGGCAGCGTGTTCACCGACAGTGCGGTGGCCGGCAACGCCGCCGATTGCGCGCTCTTCCTCGACGCACTGGTCGGTCGCACCAATGGCTTCGATGGGGCGACGATGCCCGACGGCGTCCTGCTCAACGGTTCGACTTTGGTGGAAATGCTCGCTCCAGGCGCGGACGGCTCGGGATACGGCCTCGGGGTCAACATTGACACCGACGGGGTGAACTTCGCCTTCGGCCACCCTGGCGGCTGGTTGGGTTATTCTGCGGAGGCGTTTTACTTGAGCGAGTGGGACGTTTCGGTCGTCGCCCTGGCAAATTACCAGAACGGTTCCGCCGGCCCGCACCCCGCATCCTTCCTTTACCGGGACGTGGTGGGTGCTTACGTCGGGGGTGCGGCGATCCCTGAGCCCGCCGCATCCGCCGCGCTGGGCGCGGCGGCCGTCTTTGTGGTAGCTGTCTCGCTTCGCCGCCGGCGGTTTTCGGCACCGGAATCGCCTGCTCGGAAGGTGGGGCGATGAAAGCTTCCGTCCCGCCAATCCGCACGTCCCGCCGCGAAAGCGCCCGCCCTTCGCCGGCGCGTTTGCATATGGTCGGCATGTTGGCCTTGGTGCGCGCGGTTTCAGTTGGGAATGGACTTACCCCTCGCCTTGCGAAGGGCAACCCGCCCACTGTGATCGCCATACCGGCCCATGAGCGCGATGCTTGATCTGCCCTCCACCTCGTCCACCCACCCGGCGCGCCGACGCTGGCTGGGCGGCCCCGCCTACTGGGCATGCCAAGCCTTCGGTTGGGGCGGGGTGCTCGCGGCGACAGTGGGGCCCATCCTGTTGTATCCAGCGAAGAACGACCTGGAGCGGACCTTCCTCGATCTCGCCGTGGCGAACCGGCTCTTGTTCGTCGCGTTCGGCCTCCTTGGTTCGCACCTGCTGCGGGTGGTCTGGCTTTGGTTGCTGCAACGTCGCCGTTCGCTCGCCGGTTTCGTCCTGCGCGCAGCGCCGTGGGTGTTGGCGACGGCGGGGTTGGAGACCTTCTGGATGCAGTTTTTTAGCAAGTCGCGCGCCCTCACGATTCCGACGCTGCCGGTGGAGTATCTGACCGATTGGACGGTCTACGACTACATTGACGACTTTAGTTTCCTCTTCGCTTTGGCGGTGATCTGGACGGGATTTTACCTCGCGGTGCGTTCCTACCGGCGCCACCAGCAAGTCCGGCTCGACGAGGCAAGACTGGTCGCCGCCGCGCGCGAGGCGGAATTACGCGCGCTCAAGGCCCAGCTCAACCCGCATTTTCTCTTCAACAGTCTCAACTCCCTCCGCGCGCTCCTGCCGGTGGAACTCGAACGGCCGCGGGAAGCCATCACGCGGCTGGCAGATCTGCTGCGCGCCGCACTGGCCTCCGGCCACGAACAACTGGTGCCGCTCGGGCGCGAACTCGAGACGGTGGAAAACTATCTCGCACTGGAGCACCTGCGCCACGAGTCACGCCTGCGCTGGCGCATCGAGATCCAGCCTGAGGCGCGCACGCGGCCGGTGCCTCCATTCTTGGTCCAGGGACTGGTGGAAAACGCGGTCAAACATGGCGTGGACCGGCTCGAGTCCGGCGGCGAAATCGTGCTCCTCGCCCGGGTCGAGGAGGGCGGCGGCTTGATTATAACCGTGACCGGCCCGGGCACGCTGGAGGAGCCGGGTGCCGCGTCTCCCCCGGGCGGTGCGCCTCTTGCCTCTGGGCGGACCGACTCGACCGGCGTCGGCCTGAACAACGCCCGCGCCCGCCTCGACCTGCTCTTCGGCTCCGAGGCGCGGCTCTCGCTTCGCGCGGATGGGGCTGCCCGGGTGGTGGCGGAGGTATTTATCCCAGCTTCAGGGACGACTTTATGAAAACCGTTTTGATAGACGATGAACGTCTGGCGCGCCAGGAGTTGCGTCACCTCCTTGCCGCCCATCCTGAGATAGAGATTGTCGGCGAAGCCGCCAACGTCACCGACGCATTGCGCCTGTTGCCCGCGCTGCAACCGGACCTCATCTTTCTCGACATAGAGATGCCGGGGCGCACCGGCTTTGATTTGATCGCGGCCTTGCCTCCGCCGCATCCCGAGATTATCTTCGTCACCGCCTTCGATGCCTTCGCGCTGCGCGCCTTCGAGGTAAATGCGCTCGACTACCTGCTCAAGCCGGTGAGCCCGGCGCGGTTGAAGGCGGCCTTGGAGCGGCTGCGCGTGAGCCGGGCCGGAGAGGTGGAGGTCGAGGACTTGTCGGCCTCACGCACGCCTGCGGGTGTCTTCCGCGAAGATGATCAGGTTTTCCTGCGCGAGGGCGACCGTTGCTGGTTCGTGCCGGTGAAAGACATCGTGTTGCTGGAATCCGAGGGCAACCACACTCGGGTTCACTTTCATCGGGAAAAACCGCTGCTGCATCGCGCCCTGGCATCAATGGAGGAGCGTGTGCCGGATAAACTTTTCGTGCGGGCCAATCGTTCCCAAGTGGTGAACCGGACCTTTATCGAGCGGGTGGAGCCTTGGTTCAGCGGCGGGCTCAAGGCCACTGTGAAGGGCGGTCTTGAAGTGGAGTTTTCGCGCCGTCAGGCACAGATTTTTCGCGAGCGGCTGGGCCTGTAAGCGCCCCCGATCGTGTCCCCGGCGCCGATTGAACGCGGAGCCGGCGATGGACGCAAAAAACCCGGCCCCCCTTTCGGGGTGGCCGGGCGCGATCACGGGCGGGGGCCTTGTTCACTTCCCGACCGGAAGGCAGCGGAAGACGGCGACGCCGTCGGAACGGATCGAGGCGGGGAAGCTCTGGGTGGTCTTGCTCGCCTTGAATCGGGTCGCGCCATCGCGGGGCGCGGCGGCGTAGTTCTTCGTCGGGACCCGAGCGGGATCGTTGTATCGGTAGATCACGTAGCTCTTGCCTATTGTGAGACCGGAGACGGTCACGGTGGCGGCGAGGTCAACCGGGGTCTCGGGCGTCGGGGCGATGAGGTTTGGTTCGTCAATCCGGTCGAGCTCGACACGCACCGGGCGGGCCTCGGCTGAGCGGTTGGTGGTGCCGGTGATGGCGAGGCCGTAGTTAACCTCTTTTTGCAGGGATATGCCGTAGACGGTGCCGTTTTCCGCCATCGCGCGGGTGTCGAACAGCCACCGGGCCTGCAGGGCGAAGGCGGCGGGCGAGCGGTAATGGTCGTTGATGATGAAGGTGTCGTCGTCGTTGTAGCCGTTCATGCTCGTCCCGGTCCAGCCGCTGGCGGTCATGATGTGGTCCACGGGGTCGGCGGATTCACGGCCCTCGAAAAGATAACAAGTGACGATGACGGGATGTCTGGCCTCAAGGTGGCGTTTCATCCACTCGGCGTAGGCCTTGTATTGGGGAGCCGGCGTGGTTTCGTTGGGGAAGACATCCGCCTTCAGCCCGAGCGCCGGCAGCACCACGGCCCACTCCTCAAGCTGCACGAGGTCGTTTTGCTGGGAGGGGTCGTAGAGGCCGCGGATGTAGGCCTGCGAGACGTAGGTGCCGTAGTAGAGCGCGCACTCCTGAAGGCTGACTTCGCCGCAATAGCCGGCGTTTTCGAGCCATTGCAGGCGGTTGCGGATTGGCAGGGCGATGGAGGCTTCGACGCTCGCGGGCAGGGCGGCGGCGGCAAGCGCGGCGGCGAGGAGTGCGCCGAGCAGGCGGCGGGAGGAGGACGAGGTGGTGATGTTCATGATGGGTGGTTTCAACAAACGTGACCTTACCGCGGCGGGGCGGCGGAAGATACCCGCTGGGGACAGGCGGACATTTCGCGGGATGAACGGTGTGGGACAGGGCACGGCCGTGCGGTTCCAGTGGTGGCATGGGGCGTCGGGGGTAGCGGATTTTTGCGGTCAAGGCGGCCTGAGCTTGTTTACGGTGCGGGGTCCGCTTCACTTTCGACCGACCCAACCATGAATTTTTTTTCGTCTCCCAAACCCAAGGTGAAGTGCGGTGTCGCAGGCGTTGGCTCGCTCGGCCAGCATCATGCGCGCATCTACGCGACGCTGCCGAACGTTGAGTTCATGGGCATCTTCGAGGCGGACGACGCCCGGGCGAAGGAGATTTGCGAGCGGCACCAGTGCAAGCGCTTCGCCACCCTCGAGGAGCTCGGCGCGGCGTGCGAGGCGGTGTCGGTCGTGGTGCCCACCGATAAGCACGAGCGTGTGGCGCTGCCGCTGCTGGCCCAGGGGTGTCATTTGTTGATCGAGAAACCCATCACGGCGACGCTGGAGGAGGCGGAGAACGTGCTCGCGGCGGCGAAGGCCAAGGGCTGCATTGTGCAGGTCGGGCACATCGAGCATTTTAACCCGGTGATGAGTTTCATGGAGAAACACATTGATCGCCCCGGCTACATCACGGCCGAGCGGCTCGCGCCCTACACGCCGCGCGGAACGGAGGTCGGCGTCGTATTGGATCTCATGATACACGACATCGGCATCGTGTTGGCGCTGGTGAAGTCACCGATCCGGAAGATTGATAGCGTGGGTATCCAGGTGCTTTCGAAGACCGAGGACATCGCGAATGCGCGCATCGAGTTTGAGAACGGTTGCGTGGCTAACCTCAGCGCGAGTCGCATGAGCCTGAAGAAGAACCGCGAGATCCGGATTTTTCAGGACGACGCTTATCTGTCGCTCGATTTTATGAACCAGAAAGGGCACCTGGTGAAGAAGAGCGACATCATCACCTACGGGCTGAAGTTGAAGGTGGGGTTGGCGAAGGCGGGCGATGCGAGCTCGATTCCGGTGCAGGATATTCCGATCGAGAAAGACGAGCCCCTGAAGCTGGAGCTGGCGCATTTCACCGAGAGCGTGGCGGAGCGGACCCAGCCCAAAGTCGGCGCGGCCCTGGGCAAGACGGCGCTTGAGGTGGCGATCCAGATCACGGAGCAGATCAAAGCGGCGCGGAAATGAAGAGTGGTTCCGCCCTACCTTTTCGCTTCTCGGCGCCGACGGGCGGGGGCGTGGACTTGCTTGTGGTGGCCGGCGAGCACTCGGGCGACGAGCATGCGGCGCGCATGGTCGCGGAACTGCGGGCCAAGCGGCCGGGGCTGCGGGTGTGTGCGCTGGGCGGAAAACACCTCGAAGCGGCGGGGGCGCAGGTCTTGTTCGATCTGACGGCGTCGTCGGTGGTCGGGTTTGTCGAGGTGGTGAAGCACTACGGATTTTTCAAGGCGCTGTTTGCGGAGACGCTGCGGTGGATCGGCGAGCACCGGCCGAAGGCGGTGTGTTTTGTGGACTACCCGGGATTTAATCTTCGGCTCGCGGCGTCGCTGAACGAAAGCGGGCTGGCGGCTAAGGCGGGCGGTCCGGTGAAATTGTTGTTCTACATCTCGCCGCAAATCTGGGCGTGGAAGGCGGGTCGGCGCTTCAAAATGGCAAAGCACCTTGATGCGCTCGCGTGCATTTTCCCTTTCGAGGTGGCGTGCTATGAGGACACGGAGCTGCCGGTGGAGTTTGTGGGGCATCCGTTTCTGGCGGCGGACTACGCGCCGCCGGTGCGCTATGATGCGGATGCGCCGGTGCTATTGTTGCCGGGCAGTCGCAAGCAGGCGGTGGGGCGTATCTGGCCGCTCTTGCGCGAAGGCCATGCGGCGTATGGGAAACGCGGGGCGCGGGTGATTTATCCGAGCGCGGCGATCCGTGAGGTGATCGAGGCGACGGGTGGGGTGCCGGCAGGTGTGGAGCTGGTGGCGAACACGGGCGAGCCGGTGGCGGCGTCGGCGGTGCTGACCTCAAGCGGCACGATGTCGCTGCACTGCGCGCTGGCGGGGCTGCCGGGGGCGATCGCGTATCGGGCGAACGGGCTGACGTATTTGCTCGGACGACTGCTGGTGAAAATTCCGTATCTCGGCATCAACAACCTGCTGCTGAAAGAGGCGATGTATCCGGAGTATTTGCAGGGAGCGGCGAGCCCGCAGGCGCTGGCGGCGGAGTTGCGCGACTGTCTGGAGAACCCGGCGCGGCGCGAGCGGACGGCGGAGCAGACGGAAACCTTGAAGACGATCCTGCGCCAACCGGCCAACGGCACGGTGGCGGACTGGGCTATCCGCCGCGGCGGGCTGTGATACCAATTCACTCAAGCTTTCAGACTTTATCGCGAAGACACCAAGATCGAACTGAAGATCGCAAAGTCCGATGATTCATTTACTTCGCGGTCTTCGCGGTTCTTTGCGTCTTCGCGTTAAAAGGTCTGAACAGTTCGTCCATTTGTTATCAAACGCGGCGGTCCGAGCGGTCCCGCCCTACCTCGGCGATAGGAAGCCGACGGCACCGAACGGCTACGGCAGGCTGATGTCCACGCGGTAGAACTGGCGGGGGCCGGAGGCGTTGATGTCGGTGACCGTGCGCTCGGTGCCGTTGTCGGAGACGGCGGGTTCGGTCAGGTCAGTCCAGCTGGAGAGGGTGGTGCTGGTTTTGACGGTGTAGGTGCGGCCGGCGAGGCGAGGAGTGAAGACAACGGCGCGCTGGGTCGGCTGACCGACGGGGATCGAGAGGTTGACGGTGAAGACGGAGGCGCGGTCGGTGGGGACGAGACCCGCGGTGTATTCGAAGAGGTTGTTCTGGCCGTCGCCATCGGGGTCCATGGTCGGGGCGGCGGCGGGGTTATCCTGGCCGAAATACTGGACCTGCCAGGCATCGCCAAGGCCGTCGCCGGAGTAGGTGCCGAAGTTGTCGGGGATGGAGTCGAGCACGGTGAGGCCGAGGGTGCCGGTATCGCCATTGTAGAGACCTTGCACGGTGGCGAGGGAGTTTTGGAAAACGGTGCCGGCGGTGGCGAGGCCGCTGGAGTTGATGCCGGTGAGGGGGCCGCGCACGACGCTCCAGGTGACGGAATTCGCGGGGACGGGTTCCGCGCTGTCGTCATCCATGAGGATCTCGGCGGAGAGCTGGCGGGTGCCGGCCTCGTTGATGGTTCCGGGAGAGGCGACGATGCGGAGTCCGGCGGCGGCGGCGGAGAGTTGGGCGATGTAACCTGCCTTGGCGGTCTGCGCAGGGCTGTTGACCGTGGAGATGCCGGAGATGCCACCGGCGCTGCCGAGGTTGGAGTAACTTGCGCTGGTGGCGGCGCTGCCTCCGGCATCGGCGGTCTCGGTGGTGAGCGAGTAGCTGGCGCTGCTGCGCAGGGCGGCGTGGGCGTTGGCTAGCAGGAGGAACGAGGCCGCGCCGGTGACTACGGTCACGCAAAGGCGGCTGGAGCGGGGCAGGCGGCGGAGCGTGGCGGTGGAGGCGTTCATGGTGGGCGGGAGCGGCGGGCGGGAGTGGCGGGCGGGATGTGTGCGGGAGTGGCTCGGGTGAGGCTGAGGTGCTGTATTAAGGGACTGCGTCGGGCACGCTGCCGGTGGCTAGGATCGAGTAGGTGAGGTTGTTGGGGGCGACGGCGCGAAGATCGGGGACGCCGAAGGTGGTGGTTCCATCGCCGGCACCAAACTGGGTGCCGATCACGGAGAAAAGAACGCTGTAGGTCGTGCGGCTGAGGAGCTGTCCGCTGCAGGGGACACCGTTGGCGATTGGGCCGGCGGAGAGAACGATCTGGCCGACAGTGCCCGGCGCGCCGTCACCTTCGACGGCTTGGTTGGTGTTGTTGCCGAAGTTGCCGGCGCCGCCGTTGATGCCGGTCAGGCGAGAGCCATTGCCGATGAAATAGCCAGCTTGGACGTTGCCGTTCACGGTGAGTTTTTCGGCGGGTATGGGG
>JAIYBI010000279.1 GCA_027488595.1 Opitutaceae bacterium
GAGGGGAGTCCCTGCAACTTGGTGTTTACCTGGCCGGCGTGCGTTCGCTGGGCATCGCGGGCGCGCAGGTCTGGAAACTCCAGCCGCAGAAAACATCGAGTATCAGCGAGGCCGAGCTCGCCGAGGCGATGAGCGGTCTGGCGCGGCTGGCCCGGGCGCTGCGCACCGGCAAGTTTGGCGCGTTGACGGCAGATGTCACGGGACGCGGCGCGGACCCCTGGGCCTGGCCGCTTGCGACCGTCCCGGTGCCGGCGCGGACACTGCGGGCGAAATACGCGGCGACGTTTCCCGAAGATGCGGCGGAGCTACCGGATCAGAGTGTCGAAGCCGAAACGGAGGCTGGCGATGTCTGAGCTGCCACCCGTGGATCAAGCGGCGCGTGACCGGTTTTGTCGCGAATGGAGGCGAAACTTCGCGGTGTCCGCGAATGCCGGATCGGGCAAGACCACGGCGATCTCCGAGCGCCTTGCCGTGATGGCCACCGACCCTGCGGGAGCCGAGGTGCTGCGCCGCACGGCGGTCGTTACCTACACCGTTAAGGCTGCGGCGGAAATCGCGGACAGGGCCAGGGAGCGCCTGCTGCAAAAACTCGCGACGGGTGACATTGCGAACGTCGGGGGACTGGCTGCGCTGGATCAACTTGAACGAGCGTTTTTCGGGACGCTGCACAGCTTTTGTTTAAAACTGGCGCGGGAGCACGGATTGGAGACCGGTCTGGATCCGGCGCCTGAAGTTCTAAGCACGGCGGAAGACGTCGCCGCGATATGGGAGGATTTCATGGCGGAGGATCCAATGTGTTTCACCGTGCTCGACGAGGCGCGGAGGGCCGCGGTTTTTCGCTATGTGGAAATGGATGCGGTGCTGGAACGAGCCAAGGAACTCCCGACCGGGGTTGCAAAGGCCTTGGTGCGGCGTGCGCCGGCGGGCCCGCCTCCGGCGCCGGCCTGGGGCGGATATGAGGCGCTGCTTGCGCTCCCCGCCAAGGGCGCTGGAAAGGCGAATTTGCTATCAAGCCAGGAAAAGGCGCGGGTCTGGCGCAGTCGCTATGACGCCGGACCAGATGATGGTTTTCTGGGGGTTTTTGAGCCGGATGGCAAGGCGGCTGAATTGGTGAAAGCGGCGCGGCTGTGGATGGCTCCGTTGCTGGCGTGGATCGCGCCGGCGGCGGGGGCGATCGCAGGCGAGCTGGCCTTGCGGTTTCAGGAATACCGGCGGGCGCGTGGCGTTCAGACCTACGAGGATCAAGTGGCCGCAACGAGGGAGTTGCTGGAGCGGCCCGAGACCCTCGACACGGTGCGGAGGGAGGGCTGGCGCGTGATCCTGGACGAAGCGCAGGATACCGACGAGGCCCAGTTCTCGGTGTTGGTTGAAATCACGCGTCCGCCGGGCGCGGAACCCGGGACCTGGCCGGGCGTGGGTGTGCCGCCGAGGCCGGGGCATTTTTGCATGGTGGGCGACGGGCAGCAAGCGATCTATAGCTCGCGTGCCTCGGTGCGGACATTCCAGCGCTTCCTTGGCGCGTTCGAGGGCGGTGCGGCGGGAGAGTCGCTCAACTTTGAAGTGACGTTCCGTGCTCCCCACGCGGTGGTGGATTTGCTGAACTCGACGCTCCCGGCGGCATTCAGTGCGGAGCGGGAACATAATCGCGGCCTCCCGGTGGCGCAAGGCGCGGCCGAGTCGTGTCTGCAGGTCCCGTATCAAGCGCTTCGGGCCGGACCAAAGAACCTGGCGGGCGATGTGCGTCGCATCGAGCTACGCGGGCTGGTTGGAAAAAAGTCCGGCAAAGGAGATAACGAGCTGTTTCAAGAAGAGATGAAGCAGGTGGCCGCCTGGTTGCGGGCCGGTGGACCGGCCGCGGCGGGGGTTGCGGCTTGGGGGGAACTTTGTGTCCTCGTGCCGCGCAACGGCTGGATGGACGCGGCGGTGAACGCGCTGCAAGGCGCCGGCCTGAAAGTGGCCCGCCAAAGTAAACGCCTGCGCGCCGGTTCACAGCCGGCCTACGCCTGGCTGACTGGGTTACTCACGGTGTGTTGCTTCCCGGATGACGACTACGAGTGGTTTGGTGTGTTGCGCAGTGTTTTCGGTGTGAGTGACGGTGTTCTGATGGAAGAAAAACGCCGGATCGGACGCTTTGACTGGGAGACTCCTGAGCGTCACGCGGAGCCGGTGCGCACAGCCTTGGTGGCACTCAGGACGAGCATTCTCTCGGTGGACGACGACAACGTGCTGCTCGATGGCTGGCTCGCGCGCTTAATCGCCTCCTCCCGCCTCGAAGAGAAGGCACGCGCGCTGGATGCAGACGGAGACACGATGCGCGAGCTGGCCCGATTGCAGGCCGAAGCCCGCGGGCTGGCCGGCGACGGGATGTCACCGCGCGGGTGGTGGGCCCGGCTCCTGCGCGCCCGGAAGGCGGATGGCAAATCCGGTCGGCCTGAAACGGATGCGATCAACCTCATGACCTGCCACTCGGCGAAAGGGCTGGAGTGGCGCACCGTGCTGGCACCGGGGCTCTGGAGAAAGATCAGCTTCGATACCGAAAAAGGGCTCCACGTTTTGAGCGATGCGGCCGGCGATCCACAAGTGTATCTTAAAGCCGGATACGTTCCTGAAGAGGCGAAACAGTCACGCGAGCGGGAACGCCGCCGTGAACTGGTGCGCTTGTTGTATGTTACCCTTACGCGTGCGCGCCAAACCCTTCTCCTGCCCTGGGCCGAGACGTTGATGGCGGTCCCTGATCAAAGTCTCGGTGCGCTCTGGGGACACGATTTAAACACCTTTCCTGTGGCCGAAAATCGCACGGAGCAGGTGACCGTCAACGACCCGAGAGTGTCGGGATCGGTGCATGCGGGACCGCCAGCTTTGCTTTCGGCTGCGGGGGAGCGGGCGGAAGGAAGAGGGTGGGGCGGTTATCGGCGCGTGTTGCCGCACCAACTCGCGCACGCGGTGGATGTGCCGCGTTGGATGAGTTGTGAAGAGAATCCGGCGGCGGACACCGGCATTGGAGCCGCGACCGATCCAATCGCCTACGGATTATGGTGGCACGAGGCCATGGAGTTTATGCCGTGGACGGCAGATGCCGACACGTTGGAGACTTACGGCATAAGTCGTCTGCGGGAGGCTGCGGTCATTGGGGCCGAAGCGAGGGCGGAATCGGAGTGGA
>JAIYBI010000178.1 GCA_027488595.1 Opitutaceae bacterium
AACAGGCGGCGAAAGCGCAGGCGGCGAAGTAAGCGCGTTTATCAGCGCAACACGGGGTGCTCGGCGAGCAGGAGCAGGTCACGCATCTGCATCTGCCGCGTGAAGTCCAGGCCGACCGACGTGCTCAGACCGCGCACGGCGGTTGCGTATTCGCGCAAACGATACGCAAGGGTCAGGATGGTCGGATCGTTCGCGAGCAGGTGACGGGGCGGGGTAGAAGCGGCGATGCGCTCCAGCCCGCCGGCCAGCTCTTCGAGCAGCACGGGATTGTCCTTTAACAGATCGAGCAGGGCGCGCCGGGTGGCGACGGAGACGGTGTCGGTATTGGCCAGGATGAGCAGCACGCGGCGAGGTGAGGTGGTGAGTTCGTCGGGGCTCTGGCGGGTCTCGGTGACGGTGCGGTTGTTTTGCGTGATGACCGGCGGAGTGTCGGTCGAAGGCTGGATCACGATGCCGTCGTAGATGAAAGCGGAAGGGTTCGAAATGCTGGTGGAGCTGGAGGATTTGCTGGTGGTGCGATAAGTGAGGGGGACTTTTACGGTGAGCGGGGTGTCGAGTAACCGCCGCAGTTCCGCGCCGGCCTGGCCGGGCGTGAGCAAGCCGGCGAAGAGGCCAAGGTTGACCGGTTGAGGGCTGCGCAGAAAGCGTGCGCGCTGGCGGGCGGCGTCGAGGGCGGGTTGTTCGGTGCGGAGAAGTTTTAGGTCGAAGCGATCCCACGGCACGAGTTGCAAGGCGGCTTCGGCATCGGTGATTACCAGCAGTCCCTCGGGGCGGGCCTCCCAGATACCGGCGAAATCAACCGAGCGGCCGTTGGCTCCGGTAAGCCGGACGGAGCCCAGAGCGGCGGCCTCGCCACCGGGCGAAGGTTCGGGGGCAATGGCAGGCGCCGGGCTGGGGGAGGGCGGAGTGGGTGCGGCGGCCGGGTTCTGGCTACGGGCCGGTAAGGCGCAGGCGGCAAGCAGGCATGTGAGCAGCAGGGCACGGGATGGCGGGGTGGTGCACATGGGCGAAGAGTGGGGAAGAAGCCGGGGCGGGGCAAGCGCGCGGGGTGTTCATGAGTTGCGGGATTGCACTGCGGGCTTTGGGCGGGTTTCTCATGGAGGGACAACGGATGCCCATCATTGACCGATACATTTTACGCGAGTGGCTGGGTATACTCGGGCTTGTGCTGGCGGCGACGCTCGGCCTGCGGATCATGCACGCGCTCTACGAGGACCTCGATGAGTTGCTGGCTCTGGGCGCCAGCGCGAGCGAGGTGGTGGCCTACAGCGTGGTGAAAATCCCCGGCTTCCTGGCGACCTTGCTGCCGGTCTGCCTTTTGGTGTCGGTGCTGTATTCGTTGGGGAAATTGCATCACGGAAGTGAAATCACGGCGATGCGAGCGGCCGGATTGGGTCTGTTTCGGATTACGCGCAGTGTGTGGGTGGGTGGGCTCTTGTTTTGCGGCGTGGTGTGGATGCTGAATGCGACGGTGGTGCCGTGGTCCTTTGAGGAATCGCGCAAGGTGTGGGAGGTTTTGCAGGTGCGACAGGAGTTGGCGGGCAAGGCCCCCGACCGGGTGGGTTCGCGCTCGGCGGTGACCTTCGACAACGCGGCGGCGGGGCGGCTCTGGTTTATCAACCGCTACAGCCAGTTTACCAAGCGAGCCTACGGGGTGACGGTGAGCGAGCTCGATGCGAAGCGGAACGAGACGACGCGCTGGCTGGCGCGGGAGGCCTGGCAGGATGAGAAGCAGGGTGGATGGGTGTTTCGCGATGGGCGCGAAATCGGATTTGATGCGGTGAGCGGCGAGGTTATCCGCACCGAGGCGTTTCGGGAGGTGGCGATGCGGAATTTTAACGAAGACGCGGGTTTGATGCAGATCTACGACGCCAAGCCGGACAGTCTTTCGCTCTTTGAACTTGGCCGGGTGGTGGAGCACTACCGCGAGTCGGGCAGCCCGAAGGAGCAGATCTACGCGTTGCGCTATGCGAGTGTGCTGGCCGAGGCCTTGATGCCGCTGGTGATCATAGCGTTTGCGATTCCCTTTGCGGTGGCGGGCGTGCGGGTGAATCCGGCGGTGGGGGTGTCGAAGGCGCTCGGTCTCTTTGTGGTGTATTTCGTGGCCCTGCGGCTCGGCATGGTTTTCGGCGGGCGCGGATTTCTGTCGCCGACCTTGGCGGCCTTGCTGCCGCACCTCGCGCTCCTCGGCGCGGGCGGGGTGGCGTGGGCACGGGCGAAATAACGCGGCCGGCGTCTGCGAAATGCGGGACAGTTATCGGCCCGGCGGGAGCTTGTCGTGGCCGAGGGCGAGTTCGCTGAAGTCGTTTACGATGCCCTCGTGGGGGCGGTCCTGTTTGTAGATTTGCAGGATACGGGCGTGCTCGGCGTCGCTAGTCGGGAAAATGCGTGCGGGCTCGCCAGGCAAAAAGATGCCGGTGTAGGCGCGGTGGCGGTCAACGAGGCGGCGAATAACAAGCACGATGGTTGGGACGGTGCACGAGCCGGAGGGAAAGGCGAATCGCTCAAGCAACTACGGCCCGTTTCAGGCCCAGGCGTAGTTGAAGCTGATGCTGATGCGCTCTTCAGCGGTGCGGTTTTGGGCGACCTCGTGGCGGAGCCAGCTCTCGAAGAGGATGACGTTGCCGGCCTCGGCAGGGTAGGTGGTGTAGAGGCGGTTCGAATCGCGCGCGGCGGAGATTTTTGGCGGGGCGGCCATGAGCGAGGCGAGGCGGGGGTCCTCGAATTTCAGGCCGGGGCAGCCGGCGGGGGTGACGACGTAATAGGTGCCGCTGATGAAGCTGTTCGGGTGCAGGTGCATCGAGTGGGCGGCGTTTTCCGGCATGATGTTGACCCAGCAATCGGTCATGCGGACCTCGCGCCCGCGCAGATCCATGTCGAGGGCTTTGGCGAAAGCGCGCACGTGGCGGGTGAGCTTGCGCTCAAGGTCGCCGAAGCTGCTGGAGAACGTGTGGAGCGTGTTCATCGAGGCGTAGCTGGTGTAGCCACCCGGGTAGTTTTTGACCGACCATTTGCGGCCGGCGGCGTCGAAATCGCGCAACTGACGGCACTCGGTGGCGAGCTCGGCGTTGAGGCGGTCGAGCCCGCGTGGTTGCAGCGGGGTGCAATAAATCTGGGTCGGAAACCAAGCACGGACGGGAGAGGAAGACATGGGTGCAACCCTGTCGGTGCGCGCAGCGGTCGGGAAGGGGAAAATGGGGCGGGGCTCGCGACTTGCCGACGGCTCGGATTGGCTTCGACAGACTGGGCTATTCCGCTCAATTCGTTACTCGTCCAACTATCATCTATTCCACACAATGAGCACTACACCTGGCGCAGACAAAAAAATCGTAGCGGGCATTCTCGGCATTTTGCTGGGAGCCCTTGGCATTCATAAATTCTATCTCGGTTACACCAAGGAGGGCGTGATCATGCTTCTTGTCTCCGTGCTGACCCTCGGGTTCGGCGGATTCGTCATGGGTGTGATCGGGCTGATCGAGGGCATCCTTTATCTGACCAAACCCGACGAGGAGTTCGTCGCCACCTACGTCACGGGCAAAAAAGGCTGGTTCTAAACATTTCCGCCCTCTCCGCACCGGTCCATAGGTGCGCCCTGCTTCATCTCCGCCCCGTGCGGCCCGAATGGGCCGGCGGGGCTTTTTGTTTGCGCCGTTCCCTCGCAGGCCTGCACATCAATCTTTTTCCTTTTCACCATGATCGCCCCCGAAACTTTCGATCAGATAGATAACATCAAGAAACGCGCCGGACACCTCTGGAAATTTCTCGATGGCGAGCAGAAGCTGCGCGAGATCGAAGCCTTCGAGGCGCAGATGGGCGCGCCCGGTTTTTGGGACAACAACGAGCGTGCGCAAAAACACATCGGTAAACTCAACGGCCTCAAACGCGCTGTTCTTCCGGTAAACGCCTTCGTCAAACGTTTGGGTGATCTCGATGCTTTGCGCGAACTGATGGACGCCGGCACGGCCGACGAGCAGGCGGAGTTCGGAGCGGAACTCACGACCCAGGCCGCCACCATGCTCGGCGAACTCGATGCGCTGGAGATCGGCGCCTTTCTGACCGGCCAATTTGACCGCAACAACGCCATCTTCTCCATCCAGGCCGGCGCGGGCGGCACCGAGTCCAACGACTGGGCCGACATGATGTTTCGTATGTATTCACGCTGGGCCGAGCGGCGCGGCTTCGAGACCGAGCTCATGGACGTGCAACCGGGCGACACCGCCGGCATCAGCAAGGCCACCATTCTCATCAAAGGCGAAAACGCCTACGGCTACTGCAAGGCCGAGCGCGGCGTGCACCGCCTCGTGCGCATCTCGCCCTTCGATTCCAACGCCCGCCGCCACACCTCGTTTTGCGCGGTGGACGTCATCGCCGAGATCACCGACGAGATCAAAATCGAGATCCCCGAGACCGAACTGCGCATTGATGTTTACCGCTCATCCGGCAAGGGCGGTCAGGGCGTCAACACCACCGACTCCGCCGTGCGCATCACGCACATCCCGACCGGCACCGTGGTGGTCTGCCAAAACGAGCGCTCCCAGATCAAAAACAAGGCCGCTGCGATGAACGTGCTGAAGGCCCGTCTCTACGAGAAACGGCAGGATGAGCAGCGTTCCGAGATGGAAAAGTTTTACGGTGAAAAAGGTGAGATCGGCTGGGGCGCGCAGATTCGGAGTTATGTGCTGCAGCCGTATCAGATGGTGAAGGACCTTCGCACCGGCGCCTCGACCTCGGATACGCAGGGTGTTCTCGATGGCGATATTGATCGCTTCATCACCGCGTGGTTGCGCGCCGGCTGCCCCCGCCATCGCAACAAGGATATTCAGATGGAGGAGTAGGTCCGCGCGTCGGCGGCCTGTCCTTCGTTTCGGTGTAGCGGGGAGCGCCA